>JBJHBX010000035.1:0-14049 GCA_050485725.1 Gemmatimonadales bacterium
TTCGTCGTGGGCATCTGGATGCTCGTGTGCGGGATCGTGGCGATCCGCGAGGCCCTCGACGTCTCGACGGCGAAGGCCATCATCACCGCGATCCTCGGATGGCTCGCGATGGCGATCCTGACCTTCATCCTGCTGGTCGGGAGTGCCGGCACGCTGGCCATTCAGCCCTGAACCGGCCGGGCCTGGCGGAATGACCGCCTGACCCGGCGGCGCCCGTTCCCGGGCGCGTCAGTTCTCCGCGGGGTCCTCCACCTCGGGAGCGCTGGCGATCCAGGCCGCCCACCAGAGGTCCCGGAGCATGGCGGCGCCGTCGGCGATCCGGTCCGCGGCGAAGGCCAGCGAGACCGGGTCCGGAGGCGTTTCCGGTCCGAAGCCGTGATCCCGGTCGATCCGGTAGAGTTCCTCGACGTGACCGTTCGTGGTCTGCACGTAGTCCCAGATCGAGCGCCGCGCATCCACGATCAACCCCGGCTCCGTCTCCACGCGGGGGAGGATGTCGTCGTACGCCACGTGGGTCTGCACGAAGCGCGACTCGAAGCGGGCGTGGAATCCCCGGTCCGTGGTGAAGCCGCCGGGGTTCGGCACCTGGGCCTCGTCCCACCCGTTGAAGTGGATCGTCGTGTGATGCGGCTGGGAGAGGTCGGTCACGAAGTGCCCCAGGACCCCAGCATCGTTCACGATCCGCGCCTCGAGCCAGCGACGCACGTGGGGATCGGATTCGGCGCGCCAGCGGGCAAACCCCTGTTCGAGGCGCTGGTGGAGCTCCAGCACGGCGAAGGGGGCGAACCCCACGCGCACCTTTGGATTCTCGACCCCCGCCGCCAGGAGTCGCTCGAAGAAGTCCCACCGATCGGTGGCCTCGTCGAGGATGGCGGGGTCCGGGATGTTTTCGAGGTCGATGTAGTGATCGTAGCGCCACGCCTCGTCCATCTCGGAGTAGCGCCGGTCCCTCCACCGGTCCGGCTCCGGGTTCAGCCAGATGAGCTGATCCATGGCCCGGAGGAAGAACGCCGGCATGCCCTCGGGAAGGGTCTCGACGGCGGCCCTGGCCGCCATCCGGTGACCGTCCGCACCCCACCGCATGGCTGCGGATGGATCCGGGTCCGCGGAACCGAAGACGATCGCGGCGGGTTCCGCGGAGTCTGCGCCTGGGCCTGCGGCGTCGGGGAGGGGAGATGCGAGGAACGGGGCCAGGGCGAGGTATGCGCCCGGGAGCACGGCGTGAAGCATGGTCGCGTCGGATCGGAGGGATCGGATCGGTGGACGGGGGATGAGACCCGTCCGGGCGGTCGAGGATCCCGGCCGGTGGCCCGCTCCGGGAGGCGGATGCCCTTCGGCGTCAGACCGGGAGAATGCCGGCGGAGGCCAGCAGGAAGCCGGCGCGACGCTCGATCGCGGTCCGGCTCGGGGAGGCGGACCGACCGGCGCCGGGTCGGGCCGGGCCGGCCGTGCGGAGGCTGCCGGGCCCCCGGAGGAAGGTATCCCGAAGGGACTCGGCAAGCGCGCCCGCCAGGAGGGCCGCGAGGTCCTCGTCGGCCACCTCGCGGATCGGCACGACGAAGGGAAGGCTCTCGCGAACCCGGGCGAGGATCCAGCTCCGCACGGTGTCGAGGGGTCCAGGAGCCCCGGTGTCGTCTCCGGCGGCGCCGGGGAGATCGGCCAGGCGGGCCGAAAGGGCCGCCGCCAGGATCGGATCCTCCTCGAGGCGCGACATGACCGACCCGAACTGCTCCACGATGGCCTCGGCACCCCCACTTCCGGCGGCCGCGAGCCGACCCGCCTCTCCCTCCCACACCCCCAGGAACCACGAAGCCAGGATGTGCTCCTTCGTGGGGAAGTGGTTGAAGAAGGTGCCCTTGGCGACGCCGGCGGCCCGGGTCAGCTCCGACACCGAGGTGGCATCGTACCCCTGGTCCCGGAAGCGGATGAGCGCCCCCTCGTACAGCCGGGTGCGGACCTGGTCAGTGGAGAGCCGGGTGCGCCGGCGGGCGCGCTTCGGGCGACGATCGCGAGGAGGAGTCATGGCGGAAATATGACCCGGGTCAGCGGTCGGGGTCAACGTGTCCGCAGGGGGCGAGGGATCTCTCGGGATGCTTCCCGGTACGCGCGGAACACCACGGCGCCCTGCGCCTCACGCGAACGGGCCCCGGGCCCCCGCGCGGCCTCCGCCCCGCGAGCCCCGGCCAACCTCCACGAAGCCATGACCGATTCGACCCGGATTCCGACCTTTTCCCGCCTCGAGCCCCTTGCCCTGAACGTGCTCCGCATCATGGCGGGCTTCCTCTTCTTCCAGCATGGCGCCGCCAAGCTCTACGGCTGGTTCGGCGGCTCCGTGCGGGGCTTCCCCGAGCTCACCTTCTTCGCCGGCGTGATCGAGTTCTTCGGGGGGCTTCTCATTCTTCTCGGGCTCTTCACCCGCCCCGTGGCCTTCGTCTGCTCGGGGCTGATGGCCTTCGCCTACTTCATCGCCCACGCGAACCGGGCCTTCTGGCCCTACGAGAACGGGGGCTCGCTCGCGGCCCTCTACTGCTTCGTCTTCCTGTACCTGGTCATCCGCGGAGGTGGGAAGCTCGGAATCGACGGGATCCTCGAGCGTCGCCGGGCGGAGGTGTGACCGGGGTCAGAAGACGAAGTCCTCCCACACCTCGCGGAGCTGGGTCCGCGTCATCCCCGCCACCACGCCGGGACCGTACAGGAACCGGACCGCGGTGCGTTCCCAAGGATGGAAGGCCTGAGGCGGGGCCTGGCCCTCCGCCGAAGCGGCCATGACGAAGCTTCCGCCGGGGAACGCCGGGTGGCCCATCAGGCCGATGGCGTGGCCCATGGCATGGAGCGCGGCGCGGGCCAGGACCGCGCCCTCCAGCTCGAGCGAGACGATGATCCGCACCTCGGTGATGCCGGTCTCCGGGGTCGCGGTCACGAAGGTGCGGCTGAAGGACCAGGGACGCGTCGGATCCTGCGCACGGTACTCGGCCGGCGGGTAGGCCTCGATCACGACGGTGGGGAGGCCGCCGGTTTCCCCGATCCGGGGGGCACCCGCTTCGGCGACGCGGGTCGCTGCCGTGCGGAAGGCATCCCGCTCGCGGCTCGGAACCGAAGGATCGAATCCCAGGCGGGGTTCCACCTCCATCCAGCGGAAGCGGAGGCGGCTCTCGTCCGTCTCGAGGAGGGTGCCTTCCTCGAAATAGCGCAGGACCTCGGCCCTTTCGTTCGGCGACGCGACCGGAGGCGCCTCGATGGGCAGGTCCGCAAAGAGGTTGCTCCCGTCGCACCCCGCCACGAGGAACGACAGGGCGAGAGCAAGGGATCCGGAGGTTCCTGCGAGGGACCGCGATTCGATGTGGCGTGTCATGAAGCCGGGGCGGGAAGGGGGGGTGGAGGGACTCCCGCGGTGAAGGTGCGCTCCCGCCCCCCTTCCGTCCAGCCCGCGGTCAGTCCGCCACGGCGCGGGCGAAGTCCAGCCCGGTGAGGATGCCGGCCAGCCGTCCGTCGTCGTGAACCACGACCCTGCGGACCCGGGTGGCTGCCGCCTGGGCCGCCGCCCGGTGAAGCCGCGTGGAGGGCTGGAGCGCCAGGAGCCTGGGCGACATGACCTGCTCGACGGGCGTGTGCCGGGGAAGATCGCCCGACTCCAGCGCCTCGACCTCGGTGAAGAGGCCCACCGGCCATCCATCCTCCACCACCACGAGTCCCGTGACCCGCGCCCTGGCCAGCCGCTCAACCGCCAGCGAGACAGGTTCCTCGGCCCGGATCGTGAACACCGGGTGTGACATGAAGGTCTCGACGGGGTGGTTCGTCCGCTTCTCCTCGAGCGCCCGCATCATGTCGCGGGTCGTGACGATTCCCACGGGCTTCGCGCCGTCGACCACGACGACCCGGTGCGTACGGTGCCTGACCATGAGGCGGGCTGCCTCGACGAGCTCCGCGTCGGGCGGGAGAGAGGGCACGTGAAGAGACATTTCGTCCGAAACCGACGCCGACGGAAGGGACAGGTTGGCGTCGCGCGGGCGGCGACCGGTTCCCTCGCGACCGGCGCGGAGGAGGTCGGAGCGGCGGATGATGCCGACGAGGCCGCCCTCGGGGTCGACGACCGGGAGGGCCGAGACATCGCGTTCACCCATGATGCGGTGTGCCTCGTCGAGGCCTGCATCGGCGCGCACGGTGGCCACGGGCGCGTTCATGTAGAGCGAAACCGGGACCTGGAAGGTCGACATGATGGATCGTCTCCGGAAGCGTGTCCAGGGGTCCGGCCTCCGGTCTCTCCGGAGCGTCCGACCCCTCGAGGGTCTGGTTGCACGTGCCAGGGCGGAAAGGAGGAATCGTGCCACGGCCTGCGGGGCAGGGGCACGGCTTGCTCCCACCGGCCCTTCCCCCCATCGTGGCGGCTCACGGGGGGCTCGACCGGGCCCTCCCACCTCCCTCCACGCGACCCGCATCCCGACGACCCCGCCATGAGAAGACGCCTCCCCGCCCGCGCCCTCCTCCCTCTCCTCCTCGCCTCCGCCCTCCCCGCCGCGGCCCAGGACATCGAGATTCCCCTGGATCACGCGGTCACGACCTCGCACGTCGTCACCATCGGGGGGGAGCGCGTCGCGTACGAGGCCACCGCCGGGTTCCAGCCGGTCAGGGACGCCGACGGGAAGGCCATCGCCTCGCTCTTCTACACCTACTACGAGCGGAGCGGGATCGAGGACCGCTCCAGGCGCCCCCTCGTGATCTCGTTCAACGGAGGCCCCGGTTCCGCCTCCGTCTGGATGCACATCGGTTACACGGGGCCGGTTTTCCTGAACATCGACGACGAGGGGTTCCCCGTTCAGCCCTACGGGGTCGGGGAGAACCCCCACTCGATCCTCGACGTGGCCGACATCGTCTACGTGGACCCGGTGAACACCGGGTTCTCGCGGGCACTTCCCGGCGTCGACACGCGCCAGTTCTTCGGCGTGTACGAGGACATCAACTACCTCGCGGCCTGGATCGAGGCCTTCGTCACGCGGCGCAACCGCTGGGCGAGCCCCAAGTTCCTGATCGGCGAGAGCTACGGGACGAACCGGGTCGCCGGCCTTGCCGGGCGACTCCAGGGCTCGCACTGGATGTACCTGAATGGCGTCATCCTGGTCTCGCCCACCCGGATGGGGGTGCAGGCCTCGGGACCGGTGGGAGACGCCCTCCTCCTCCCCCACTATGCGGCCACGGCCTGGTTCCACGGGCAGCTGGACCCTTCGCTCCAGGGGCAGGACCTGCACGACTTCCTCCCCGAAGTGGAGCGGTTCACCGTGGAGACCTACATCCCGGCGCTGACCCGGGGCGGTTTCCTGGATCCGGCCGAGCGGGAGGCGCTGGCCCGGACCGTGGCCCGCTACGCCGGCGTGAGCCCCCGGTACGTGCTGAACAACAACCTGGCCGTGCCGGTGACCCGGTGGCGGAAGGAACTGCTCCGGGACCAGGGACTCACGGTGGGCCGTCTCGATGCCCGGTACAAGGGGATCGACCGGGAGGACGACGGACTCACCCACGACTTCGACCCGGCTCTGACGGCCTGGAACCACGCCTTCACCCCGGCGATCAACATCTATCTCCGGAACGACCTGGGCGTCGAGACCGAGCTTTCGTACAACATCTTCGGCCCGGTGAATCCCTGGAACCGGACCACCGACAACACCGCCGAGAACCTCCGGCGCGCCATGGCCGAGAACCCGTACCTCAAGGTCATGATCCAGGCCGGCTACTACGACGGGGGCACCGACTACTTCAGCGCGAAGTACACCATGTGGCAGATGGATCCCTCCGGGAAGCTGCAGGACCGTTTCCGGTTCGAGACCTATCGCAGCGGACACATGATGTACCTGCGGCAGGAAGACCTCGCCTCTTCGAACCGGCACGTGCGGGAGTTCATCCTGGACGCCATTCCGCCGGCAGGGACGCCTGCCATCTACCGGTGATCCCCCCGGGGGACCCCGACAGGGTCGAGGTGGTGGCGGCCGTTCTCCGCCGCGGCCCCAGGGTCCTCGTGGCACTCCGTCCGCTGCGGAAGCGACACGGAGGGCTCTGGGAATTCCCCGGGGGAAAGGTGGTCGAGGGCGAGACGCACGCGCAGGCCCTGGCGCGCGAGCTTGCGGAGGAGCTGGGTGTCGGGCTTGTCGGGGTCGGGGGGCACCGTGCGGCGTTCCGGGATCCGGGCTCGCCCTTCGAGATCCACTTCTGGGATGCGGAGTTCACCGGTCTTCCGGAAGCGCGGGAGCACGATGCGCTTCGGTGGGTCACCCGGGGAGAGGCCCTGGCCCTCGAGCTCGCGCCGACGGACCGGCGGTTCGTGGAGGAGGTGCTCGAATAGCGCGACAGGGCCCGATTCGTGCACCCCTCTCCCCCCGTGGCCTGGGGAGAGGGCCTGTGCATGCCTTCGCCGACCGGTCCCACGTCGCCGCTTCCGTCTCCCCGCGATCCGGAAGCTTGATCGCCCGAAAACGCCCACGTAGCTTGACGATCCTCGATCCCCACAGGCGGGGTCCGGTCGGGTGCACCGTCTGCGCCCGGCCCGGGCGCCGGCCAATCCCGGACGAAATGTCCCCTCTCCCCGACACGTCCCCCGGCTGTCCAGGCCGGGCGACCAGCCCTGCCGCGCCGAGGCATCTCGCACCAGGGTTCCGCAGAACGCAACGGGGAAGCCGGAAGGGCGGGGCCGGGGGAGAGGCGGCCGCGTGAACGTTCGGGCACCTGCCGAGCGGGGGGCGTCGGCCCCGGTGGTCATCGAACGCGCGGGCGGAGGCATCTCGCGGGTGACGACCGACACCGGACCGCTCCAGGGCGTTCGGAGCCTTGCCCGGGATGGGGCGGAACTCCTCGGGGTGGCGAGGGCCGCGGTCTGGAGGCTGGGCCCGGAAGGCGTTCCGGCGCGGTGCCTCACGCGTTACCACAGGGAAGCGCGGGTCCACGACGACGATCTCGCCTATCCCGATGCGCTCGGGCGCGAGGCATGGCGGCTCCTGGAGCGGCTCTCGATCCTCGCGATGGAGGACGTGCTGGGTACCCCTCCCGCCACCCCGGCCCTCGGCCGTTACCTCGAGGAATCGTCGCTCCGTGCGATCCTCGCGGTCCCGGTCCGGGCTGGCGGCAGGCTCATCGGCTTCCTCTCCTTCGAGGAGACCCAGGGGCCCCGGAGCTGGTCCGCAGGGGACAGGGAACAGGCAGCGACCCTCGCCTTCCGGCTCGAGCAGCACTGGCATCGTGCCGGCGGGGGCAGCCCGCCGCCCCCGCCCTCCGCAGCCGTGGATCCGCCGATCCGTCTCCCAGCCGACCCTCCGCATCCCCCGGCATCCCCACGTCCTGAACCACCGGTGACGCGAGCCGTGGAAGGATCCCGGCATAACGATTCCGACGCCCCGGCGGCTCGGCCGGCGGAACCGTCCGGGCACACGGGGGCCGTGGCGTCGTCGTTCGGCCATCGGCGCGAGCTGCGGGCGCGCCTCCAGCGCCTGCGCACGCTCGAGCGATCCGGCATTCTCGGTTCGGATGCCGCGACGCGAGCCGTTCACGCCCTCCACGTGCAGGCCGGGACCCTGGCCCTCCTGTTCCGCCGCCTGGGGTCCGAGGGACGCGAGGCCGAGCTCGTGACCGATGCGATCCAGACGCTGGACGAGGCGCGGGGCGAACTCGAACGATTCCTGGCGTGGACACGCCACGGACAGCGGGACAACGGGCCGATCGAGCTGAACGAGCTGGTCGGAGAACTCGCGGTGCGTCTCGGAAAGCTCACCGGGGATCGAGTGGGCCTTCTCTACGCCCCGTCGAGCGAGCCGGTCATGATCCGCGCCGAGCCCGGGCTCCTGGGCCGGGCGCTCGAGGAACTCGTGCGAAACGCGAGGGCCGCCTCGTCGGTCGGAGACCGGGTCCGCGTGGCGGTTCAACGTGGGGAGGAACCGGGGGGGCGCGCCTTGGCGCGGCTCGTCGTCGAGGACCACGGGACCGGGATCGAATCCTCGGATCTCCCGTGGATCTTCGAGCCCTGGTTCACGACCCGGAAGGACGGGTCCGAGGGAATGGGACTCCCGATGGTTCAGGCCGTGGTGGAGGGTCACGGGGGATGGGTGGACGTGACCTCGACCCGGGGCGTGGGAACGCGCTTCATCCTGAACTTCCCCATCGCACCTCCCCTCCCGGAAGCGCCGGAGGACACCGAGGTCGGGGACGAGGGATCCGTGACCGTTTCCCGGGGAGCGGACCGCGAGCCCCCGCTGGCCCTCCTGGTCCAGGACGAGCCGCTCCTCGCGCGCATGCTCCGGCGAGCACTGGAGGATGCGGGGTTCGAAGTGCGGGAGGCCGAGGGAGGTCCCGAAGCCCACCGCCTAGTCCAGGCGTCGGTGCACGATGCGGCCCTCGTCGTCACCGAGCGGATCCTTCCCGACGGCAGCGAGGGAATGGCCCTCATCCGGGCAGGGCGGGCGCAGCAGCCCTACCTGGGTGGGATCGTCGTGGATCGACGACTCCGGACCGGCCGCGATGGGCGCGCCCTCCTCCACGCCCGCGCGGCGAGCCGGATCCCGACCGATGTGCGACTCCTCGCGCACCCCGTCGATGCCATCGCATTCGCGCAGGCGGCACGCGAGCTCGTGGACGCGACCGTCAGTCGCGCCGAAGGCGCCGACGAGGCCGGTGACCGAGCGGATTCCTCGTCCGAGAGCGTGAACACCCTCCACTGAGGCCCGGGTTACGCCCAGGAGGCGTCACCCCGACCACGCCAGGACTTCCGCTCCACCACATTAGATCCGCTGCCGGGCGATGATCCTCGACAGAAGGATCACGGGGGCCGTGCCCACGGCCACGATCAGAAGCGCCGGCAGTGCGGAACGGGCCACCTGCTCGTCGGACGCAAGCTGGAAGGCGCGGGTGGCGAGGGTGTCGAAATCGAAGGGCCGCAGGATCAGGGTCAGCGGGAGTTCCTTGAGGACGTCGACGAAGACGAGAAGTCCCGCCGCCACCAGGGTCCCGCGCAGCAGGGGGAGGTCCACCTTCCAGAGGGTGCGCGCCGGCGAGGCACCCAGCGACCGGGAGGTCTCGTCGAGGTTCCCGCAGACCCGTTCGAATCCCGAGTCAATGGGGTTGAGCGCCACGGCGAGGAATCGGACCACGTACGCGAACACGAGCGCCGCCACCGTACCGGTCAGGAGGAGCCCGACGCCGGATCCGAGAAGGGGCCGGAGCACGGCGGCCAGCTGGCGGTCAACCCACAGGAAGGGAACGAGGAGTCCCACCGCGATCACCGCCCCGGGGATCGAGTATCCAAGTGACGAGGCCCGCGCTCCGAGGCGGAGGAGGGGCGTTGGGGAGAGGCGCACCGAGTAGACGATCAGGAGGGCCGCGGCGACGGCAAGGAGGGAGGCCACCGTGGCCAGCCCGAAGGAGTTGAGCACCAGTGACAGGAACCGGGGGTCGAGCGCCTCCGGGGAGACCTGGATCGCCCAGGTCCCGAGCCGGGCCACGGGAATCAGGAAGCCCAGCATCACCGGGAGCAGACAGACCAGGAACGCCGCCCAGCGCGAAGAGCCCGAGAGGCGGAACCGGGGAACGGGCCGGAAACGGCTCGAACCGTGGTCGAACCGGGCTCGTCCCCGCTGGGCGCGCTCGACCAGGATCAGGGCGAAGACGAGCACGAGAAGTGCCGCCGAGAGCCGGATCGCCGCCGGACCGTCTCCCAGCGAGAACCACGCCCGGAAGATGCCGGTGGTGAAGGTCGACACGCCGAAGTATTTCACTGCCCCGTACTCGTTCAGTACCTCCATCAGCACGAGGGTCAGGCCCGCGACGATCCCGGGGCGCGCCAGCGGCAGCGCGACGCGGAAGAAGGTCCCCCATGGACCCTTCCCGAGGATGCGCGCCGTCTCGAGGATCCCTCCCGACTGTTGCTGGAAGGAGGTCCGGGCGATGAGGTAGACGTACGGGTAGAGCACGAGGGCCATCACGAGGCCTGCGCCCGGGAGCGACATCAGCCAGGTGCGGAGGCGGGCGGTCGCCGCCGGCTCCAGGAAGAGCTGGAGCGTCTGCTGCACCGCCCCGTGATGTGCCAGGATCTCGGCCCAGGTGAAGGCCATGATGTAGGTCGGCATGGCCAGGGGGAGGATCAGGGCCCACTGGAAGACCGAACGACCCGGGAAATCGCAGGTCGCCACCAGCCACGCGGTGGCAACCCCGACCACGAGGGTCAGCAGCCCGACACCCACGACGAGGACCAGCGAGTTGCCCAGGTAGAGCCCGAGGACCGTCGACGCCAGGTGGTCCCAGGTCTCGCTCCCCCCCGCGAAGACGCCGCCGAGGATCACGGCCGGGGCGAGAAGCACGAGGAGGACGACGCCCCACGTCGCCACCGTCCACGGGGTCAGCGAAACCCGCAGACGGGGGCGGTATTCGTCCCGGAGGCGATCCAGTCGCCGGGCGATTTCCGGATTCAGCGCCATCCAGCCCGGTCGAACGCCTGAACGGCCTCGTTGTTCAGCTCACCGAGGCGCGAGAGGGGGAGGGGATCCGAGCGGAACTCTCCCCACGAGAGGAGCGTCGGGTTCCACGGAACTCCTGCGCGCACCGGGTACTCGTGGTTTCCGTCCGCGAAGGCACGCTGCGCTTCCTCGCTGACCAGGAACTCCAGGAGTCGGAGTGCGTTGTCGGGATGCGGAGCGTGGCGTGTCACGCCGGCGCCGCTGACGTTGATGTGCACACCCCTTCCGTCCTGGTTCGGGAACACGAGTCCGACCCGTTCGGCGAGCTCCCTGGATGCGGGATCCGCGTCGTTCAGGAGGCGCCCCACGTAGTAGGAGTTCACGAGCGCGAGATCTCCGACGCCGGCGGCCACGTCGCGGATCTGGTCCGTGTCGTTCCCCTGGGGTGGGCGGGCGAAGTTGGCCACCATGCCCCGCGCCCACGCCTCGGCCGTGGCCACGTCACTCGCGGCGATGATCGATGCGAGGTGGGAAATGTTGTAGATGTTCTCGGAGCTCCGGGCCACGATCCTTCCTGCCCAGCGCTCGTCCGCCAGCGCCTCGTAGCTCTGGATCCCGGACGGATCGACCCGGTCCCGGGCGTAGGCGATGATGCGGGCCCGCTGTGTCAGCCCGAACCAGGTTCCGTCGGGATCCCGGAGGGAAGCGGGGACTGCGGCGGTCAGGACCTCCGACTCCACCGGGCGCAGCAGACCCCGTTCCTTCGCGCGATGGAGTCGTCCCGCGTCGACGGTGATCAGGAGATCGGCGGGCGAGGCGGCGCCTTCCCGTTCGAGCCGTGCGATGAGCTCGTCGGCCGACGCGCTGACCACCCGCACTTCGATCCCGGTGATCTCCGTGAACCGCTGGAAGAGCGCCTCGTCGGTGTCGTAGTGACGATGGCTGTAGACGTTCACGACGCCTTCCTCCCCCGCATCGCACCCCGACAGGGCGAGGCCCGCGACAACCACGGAAAGGAACATGGCGCGGACGAGGTTACGCGGACGGGTCGAGATCATGTTGTGGAATCCTGCTGAATGGCGGGTCAGGGCGGAGCGCGACCCGGCCGTCGGGCCGGGCAGGCCACGTGGCATGGCCCCGGACTAGTTGAGAACGAATCTCAACCCCCACCGCCCCGCTGTAAAGGGATCGCGGCGCCGGTCACGATCTTCCCCGCATCCGAAGCGAGGAAGACGAGCACCCTCGCGATCTCGTGCGGGGCGAGCCACGCCGTGCGATCGGCGTCGGCCATGGCCTCGCGGTTGGCCGGTGTGTCGATGGTCGACGGGAGGACGGCATTGGCCGTGATCCCGTGGGGAAGACCCTCGCGGGCCAGGGTCTGGGTCAGGTTCAGGACCGCCGCCTTCGCCGCCCCGTAGGCACTCATTCCCCGGGCTCCACGGTCCAGGGCCGGAAAGGCCGACACGTTCAGGATCCTTCCGAACCCGGCGCGCCGCATCCCCGGAAACGCCGCCCGCGAGACGAGGAAGGCCGAGGTGGCGTTCAGGTCGATCATGCGGCGCCAGGTTCCCGGGTCGGTCTCCTCGATCGGTCCCATGGAGAAGCCCCCCGCGAGGTTGGCCACCACGAGGGGGGCAGGTATCGCACCGAAAAGGGCTTCCACCGAAGCCGGGTCCGTCAGGTCGACGCCGCGGTGCAGCCCGACCGATTCGATGGCGTCCCCGAGCTCATCGGCAAGGGCATCGACCTCGTCGTCGTCGAAGACCGGCACGTGCACCGAGGCCCCGTGCTCGAGGAAGGTCCGGACGACCGCGCGTCCGAGACCCCCGGTACCCCCTGTGACGAGCGCGACGCGGTTCCCGAGCTCGGGCTGACTTGGCATGCTTCCACCTCTCCGGTCATGGGTCAGGGCACCCGTGGCGCCCGGCACGCTGCCGGACTCGCGGGTCATTGCCAGGACGGCTCACGTCCGGGCGGCGTCTGGCCCTACCCCCACGGACGCGCGGGAGTTGCCCCCCTTCGCGGGCGTCGCCTAGTTTTCGAGGCTTCCCGAGCCGGCGGCCCGGTCCGCGCCGCTGGAACCCGCGGGGCGCCGACGGGGAACCAATGTCCACCGGGTCCCGGGAATCCAGTGACCGTTTCGCGTCCCGTCCGGACGCTCCCCTCCGTCCTCGCCGACTCACCACCACGCCAGAGTGCGCATGCAGATCAAGATCCTCGACCAGCCTCCCTCCGATGTCGACGCACCCCTGGTGGTCGTGGGGGTTACGCAGGGCGATGGGCCGCTCGGTCCCGCCGCGGCGCTGCTGGACCGGGCGCTCGGAGGCGCCTTCGAGCGCGCCCGCGCGGCGGGCGACTTCGGTGGCCGGGCCGAGGAGTACCTGCTCTTCCATGCCCCTGCCGCCGAGAATGCCGGCGAGCTCCGACGCTTTCTCTTCATCGGCCTCGGAAAGGCGGAGAAGGCAGACTCGGGCGCCGTCAGGGACTACGCGGCCCGAGCGGTCCGTCGCGCCGAGGCGCTCCGGATTCCCCGGGTCCACCTGGCCGTTCCCATCGTTTCGGAGGCTGCCCGGGACATGCAGGCCGCGGCGGAAGGTCTCGAGCTGGCGGCCTGGGACTTCCGCGAGCTGCGGTCCTCGCCTGCACCGGACGAGCCCCCGCGGGTCCCGGTCGTGGAAGCCTCGGTCGCCGTGGACGTGCCGGTCGACGGGGAGGTTCCGTCGGACGAACTCCTGGCCGAGTCCGTCCGGGTCGGGCAGGCCTTCGCCCGAGGGGCGAACCTCGCGCGCACGCTCCAGCAGCGTCCCGCGAACGTCGCGACCCCCGAGCATCTCGCGGCCACCGCCCTCCAGCTCGCGGAGGAGCACGATTTCCTGGCGACGATCCTGGGACCCAGGGAAATGGAGAAGGAGGGGATGGGTGCCCTGCTCTCCGTGGCCGCAGGGTCGGAGCAGGAACCGAGGCTGATCATCCTCGAACACCGAGGGGGTGATGCGGAGGCTCCCCCCCTCGTCCTCGTGGGGAAGGGTCTCACCTTCGACAGTGGCGGGATCTCGATCAAGCCCGCGGCGGGCATGGAGGAAATGAAGTTCGACATGTCCGGAGGGGCCGCGGTCCTTGGCGCGATGAAGGCCATCGGCCTCCTGGACCTTCCAATCCGGGTCGTGGGGGTGGTTCCTGCGTCCGAGAACCTGATCAATGGCAGGGCGACCAAGCCCGGTGACGTGGTGCGGACGCGGTCGGGGAAGACGGTCGAGGTGATCAACACCGATGCGGAGGGACGGCTGATCCTCGCCGATGCGCTCCACTATGCCGTCGAACGCTTCAGGCCCCGGGCCGTGGTCGACTGCGCAACGCTCACCGGAGCGTGCGTGATCGCGCTCGGGCATCATGCCGCCGCCCTCCTGGGCACCGACGACACCCTCCTCGACGAACTGCGGGCCGCCGGTGACCGGGCGGGGGAAAGGTGCTGGCCGCTTCCGCTCTGGTCGGACTACCGCAAGCAGCTGGAAAGCCCTGTCGCCGACCTCAAGAACGTGGGCGGCAGGCCGGCCGGCACGATCACGGCCGCGGTCTTCCTGAAGGAGTTCGTGGGAGACACTCCCTGGGCACACCTCGACATTGC
>JBJHBX010000036.1:0-14010 GCA_050485725.1 Gemmatimonadales bacterium
CCACGACCACCACCAGCTTCACCGACCAGGGCCTCACGCCCCTGGCCACCTACCGCTACCGCGTCCTTGCCCGCGCAGGTGCCGGCGCCCTCGACAGCCCGCCCTCGGGTGATGCCCAGATCACCCTTCCGGCCGAGGGTCCGCGCGAGGCCACCATCACCTCCGACATCACGTCGAATCGCACCCTCTACGCCGACACGGTCTACCAGCTGTCGGGCTTCATCAAGGTGGCGAACGGCGCCACGCTGACGATCCAGCCCGGCACGAAGATCGTGGGCGACTACGACATTCCGGGTTCGTCCCTCTTCATCCTCCGCGGCGCCCGGATCATGGCCGAGGGGACCCCCGAGAACCCCATCGTCTTCACCTCGGAGCGGCCCCTCGGGCAGCGCCAGCCCGGGGACTGGGGCGGTGTCATCATCGTCGGGAACGGGATCACGAACCGCGGGGCCCCGACCTACATCGAGGGCACGGGAACCGGCCCCGAGAACCCACTCGTGGACTACTCGGGCGGCACCGACAACAACGACAACTCCGGGGTCATGCGCTACGTCCGGATCGAGTTCGCCGGCTTCCCCACCGCGCCGAACGAGGAGCTGAACTCGCTGACGATGGCCGCCGTCGGCCGCGGCACCACGATCGAGTACGTGCAGGTGCTCCTCGGGCTCGACGATTCCTTCGAGTGGTTCGGAGGCGCCGTCGACCACCGGTACCTGGTCTCGTACGAGTCCGCCGACGATCACTTCGACGCCTCGGAGGGCTACGTGGGCAGGGTGCAGAACTTCATCGCCTTCCAGAGCATCCGGCCGGAGCCCCGTCCGAACCTGGCCGGAGGCGCCGCCTCGGACCCGCAGGGGATCGAGAATGACGGTTGCTGGGCCGAGAACTGCAACGCCGGAAACGACAACCGGTCGGCCTCGACCCCCTACACCATTCCGGTCTTCGCGAACTTCACGCTGGTGGGGCCCCCGCCCGGCGCCTGGGAAACCCCCTCCGGCAACATCGGGATGATGCTCCGCCGCGGCGTGGGCGGGCTCTACGTGAACGGCGTCGTGGCCCGCTACACCCGGGCGGCCGTCTCCATTCGCGGCGAGCAGACGAACCAGCGCATCCAGGAAGGCCGGATGGCGGTCCGGAACATCTACTTCACCGACAACGCCACGATCTTCCAGACGGGTACCGGTTCGGGCGAGTCCGCGCAGTACAGCCTGGACATGGCCGCGAACGGCCTCGAGGCCGGGAACGTCCCCACGGCGAGCCTCTTCACGGCGATGCCGACGAACACCCAGAACGCAAGCGCGGCGGACTTCGACTGGACGCCGGCCGCCGGATCCCCCATCGCCACCGGCGGGCTCACCGACTTCTCGGGGCTCTCGCAGATCCTGCGTGACGCCGCCGGCACCTTCGTGACCCCCACCGCCTACCGCGGCGCCGCCGACCCGAACGGGCCGAAGTGGTGGGAGGGCTGGACCTACTACGCCCGGTTCTGATTCCGGACCCAAGCCGGGGGTCGGCGCGCCCGCCAGGCGCGTCGGCCCCCGGCCGGCCCCGGACCCGAAACACCGCAACCCCCGGCAACTCGACGATGAACACCCGACGCCCGAACATCCGCATCCCCTCCTGCTTGCTCCCCGCCCTCTTCCTCGCGGCCTGTGCCGGAGGCGACGGTTCGCCCGACGCCCGGTCGGTGGTGGAGGCGGAGGCGCGTACCCCGGTCCACGTGGACAGCATCTTCCCGATCGAGGAGGAGATCCGCCGCTTCCGCGAGGGGATGACCCCCGTCGAGGGTCTTGCCGGAGGGGCCGACTCGAAGGAGGCGCTCGTCGACGCGCTCCTCCGCCGGCTCGAGGCCGATGACGCGGAAGGGGTCGCCGCCCTCGCGCTCACCCGCACCGAGTTCGCGTACCTCTACTACCCCTACACGATCTACACCGCGCCCCCGTACGAGCTCTCGCCGGCGCTGGTCTGGTTCCAGCAGCAGAACCGGAGCTCGCGGGGGCTCACCCGGCTCCTCAACCGCTACGCCGGGAAGCCCCTCTTCGACACGGGCCATCGCTGCCCCGACGAGGGCGCTCCCTTCGGCCCCGGACACATCTGGCACGGCTGCACGGTGCTGGGGCTCGTGACGGAGGAGACCGCCGAGCCCGGCGCCCCCGTCGGCGAGGTCGAGGAGCGGCTCTTCGGGAGCATTCTCGAGGTCGGCGGGCGCTACAAGTTCGTGTCGTTCTCGAACGAACTCTGAAGCTCGGCGTACTCGGCCACGTTCACCCGCCCGCTCACGCCCTCGACTCGCGCCTCGGCCCCGATCATCGAATCGGCGAGGCGCACGTGGAGTAGGCGCGCGCCGGCCCCGACGATCGTGTCGCGGAGTTCCGCATCCTCCAGCACGGCGCCGCGTTCCACCGTCACGTTGGGTCCGACCCGCCCTCCGCGGATCACCGCGCCCGCCTCGACCCTGACCGGCTCGATGATCCCGGCGTTCTCGATCTTCGCCCCGGGATCCACCCCGCCCCGGGTCGTGGCCAGCAGGTGCGCGTTCGTCTCGAGGAGCGCATCGACCTTTCCGCAGTCATACCAGCCGCCCACCGGGGCCGTGCGGATCCGGGCGCCCTGGTCCACCATGTACTGGAAGGCGTCGGTCAGGTAGTACTCCCCCGCCTTCCCGGTCCCCCCCGCCAGCACGTGGTCGATCCCCTCGAAGAGGAGCCTCGTGTCGCGGATGAAGTAGAGCCCGATGTTCGCGAGCTTCGAGACCGGCTCCGAGGGCTTCTCGACGATGCGGGTCATGGCGCCCTCGTCGTCGGTGACGATGACGCCGAAGCGCTGGTAGTCCTCGACCTCCTTCGCCCAGATGACTCCGGCCCAGTCCCGCTCCAGCGTGGCGGCGAGGGACAGGTCGGCGTCGAAGAGGGTGTCCACGAAGAGGATCAGGAGTTCGTCATCGGCCCACGGTTCGGCGAGCTTCACCGCCCCCGCGGTGCCGTCCTGCACCTCCTGGACGACATAGTGCGCCGTGATGTTCGGATATTCGCGGGCGACCCATTCCTTGACCACGTCGCCCAGGTACCCGATCACGAAGACGATCTCGGTGATCCCCAGCTCCACCAGGTCGTCCAGGATGTACGCCATGACCGGCCGCCCCGCCACGTGCACCAGGGGCTTCGGCGTCGTGAGGGTGTGGGGGCGGAGGCGGGTGCCCTTTCCTGCGAGGGGGATGACGGCCTTCATGGCGATCCTGGTTGCGGGGGGACCGGTGCGGAGAGCAGGTGTGAACGCGCGGAAACGGCCTGATGATACCGGGAGCCGGTTCGGGTGTACAACCCCGGAGTGCGAGTCTCGCCTCCTTCCCGCCCCCACCGGGCGAACCTTCGCCCCCGAACCCGAGGAACCCCACCATGCACCCCATCTTCCCCGCGGCCGCGGCGGCCGCGCTCCTGGCCCTCCTCCCCCTCTCCCCCTCTCGTGCCGAAGCCCAGCAGCAGAGCACGCTGAACGTGAGCGGCGAGGGGGTCGTCGAGGTATCGCCCGATCGGGCACGCATCGTCTTCGCCGTCGAGACCGAGGCCGAGGGGGCGCGGGAGACCGGCGAGGCGAACGCCAGGCTCATGGACCGGGTGATCTCGGCGCTCCGTGGCACGGGGATCCCCGACCTGCGCATCGAGACCTCGGGCTACTCGCTCACGCCCCGGTATGCACCGCGGCGCGACAGCGAGCCCCAGCGGATCGCAGGCTACACGGCACGCAACACGGTGCAGGTCATCGTGGACGACGTGGAGGCGGTGGGACGCCTCGTCGACACCGCGCTCGAGGCCGGCGCGAACCGCGTGGCGGGGCTCACCTTCGAGATCCGCGATCCGGAGCCGCACCGCCAGGAGGCACTCCGGCGCGCCGTGGCGAAGGCCCGGGGAGAGGCCGAGGTGATGGCCGAGGCGCTGGGCATGCGACTGGGGGATCCGATCACGGTGCAGGGGGGCGCGCAGGTCCCGATGCCCCGCGGGCTCTCCGCGATGCGGGGCGACGTGATGATGGCGATGGAGGCGGCACCCACCCCCGTCGAGGCCGGGCTCCAGAACGTCACGGCGAACGTGACGATCCAGTACCGCCTCTATCCCTGAGCCGGGGGACCGGGGCGGGGGTCGAAGGAGAGATCCTCGCCCTCGCTCCGGGCCACGACGGCGGCGGCCGTCAGGTCGCCGGTCACGTTCACCGAGGTCCGGATCATGTCGAGGATCCGGTCCACTCCCAGGATGAGCGCGATTCCCGCCTGCACCTGCGCCCCGAGGCCCACCGCGTTCAGCACGATGATGAGGGTGATGATGCCCGCACTGGGCACGCCGGCGGCCCCGATCGAGGCGAGGGTCGCCGTCAGCACCACGATGAGCTGCTCCGTGATCCCGATGTCGATCCCGTAGATCTGCGCGATGAACATGACCGCCACCGCCTGGTAGAGCGCGGTCCCGTCCATGTTGATCGTGGCACCCAGCGGGAGCACGAAGCTCGAGACCGGCTTCGAGATCCCGAGCTCCGTCTCGGCCGTCTCCATCGTCACGGGAAGGGTGGCATTCGAACTCGAGGTCGAGAAGGCCACGAGGGGGGCTTTCGAGATGCGTCTCAGGAAGGTCGGAAAGGGGAGCCCGGCCAGGAACCGGACCGCGAAGCCGTAGGTGACCCCCAGGTGGATCAGGAGCCCGAGAACGACCACGAGCGAGTACACGAGGAGGCTCATCAGGAGGTCGGTGCCGAAGTCGGCCACCACCGCCGCGATCAGCGCGAAGACCGCATAGGGCGCGAGCTTCATGACCCAGTCGATGACTACCATGCTCGCGTCGTTCACCCCCTCGAAGAAGGTGATGACCGCTTCCCGTCGCTTGGGCGCGATGACGCTCACCGCCGCGGCGAAGATGATCGTGAAGAAGATGAGCGGCAGGAGCTCCAGGTTCGCCGCGGCCTGGATCGGGTTCCTCGGAATGATGTTCAGCAGCGTGTCGATGACCCGCGGGGCCTCGTCGGCGAGCTGCATCCGGGTCGCCGCGTCGCCCTCGAAGCGCGACGAGAGCGCGTCGCGGGTGGTGTCGTCGATCCGCGAGCCGGGCTTCACCACGTTCGACACGACGAGCCCGATCGTGACCGCGACGGCGGTGGTGCAGAGGTAGAACCCGATCGTCTTCCCCCCGATGCGGCCCAGCTTCGCCAGATCCCCGAGCGAGGCGGTCCCGACCATCAGGCTCGCGACCACGAGCGGAATGATGATCATCGTGATCAGGCGGATGAAGGCCGTGCCGATGGGCTCGAGGGCCACGAGGAGCGTGGTCAGTCCCTGGAGCTGGAAGACGTTGGCCACGAAGCCGATCACGGCTCCCAGGACGAGTCCCAGGAGGATCTTCGTGTAGAGCTGCATGCTTGCGAGTTCCCGCGCGAGATGCGTCGTTTTCGGAATGGAGGACGGGCGAACATAGGAGTGCCCTCCCCCCCCTGCAAGTCGGCCACTACCTTCCGGGGCATGATCCGAGGTCCCATCCGTCCCCTGTTCGCCGTGGTCCTCTCCGCTTCCCTTTCGTGGGGATGCGGGAGCGAGGGCGCAGACGACGCGGCCGCCCCCTTCCCTCCGGAGACCCCCGGGTTCGAGCAGGCGCCTCCCGAACCGTCTCCGGAGGGCTCGACCCCCGTGGTGGGAGCCGAGCACCTGCGGGTGCTCGCCTTCGTGTCGTTCTCGGCGGACTCCTCGACCCTCCTCCCCTGGACCTTCCGATCCACCGTGACCGAGAACGGGATCGAGCGGGTCCGGTCGCTCTCGGTGGCGCGGGGAAGCGAATGGGAGTGGCTTGCGGCCGATTCCCTGGTCACCCCCCTGAACCGGTTCCCATGGCGCATCCTTCCCGGGGGTCCGATCCGGATGGTGGCCGGACAGGGAGACGCTCTCCTCTCCCTCGGTTTCGAGGATGCGACCCGGTCGCTTGAGCTTCTTCCCGGCGAGTTCCTGGCCGAGTGGGTCCCCGGGGCGGGCACCGCGTGGCGCGTGCACCGCGCTTCGGTCCTCTTTCCCGGGGGAGAATCCACCGGGCTCCTCCTGGACCTGAACCGGAGCCGCGGTCCCGGGGGCGCCGTGACCACGGACTGGGCGTTCCTCCACGCGGGTCCCGCCACGCAGGTCATGCTGGCCGAGATTCCCGGGGGCGAACGGGGCCCGGCAGGCGCTTCGACCTGGGTCGGGCGGACCCGGGTCGCCTTCCAGGAACGCGACTGGCCCGCGGTGCAGGTCGAGTGGCGGCAGGTCCGGTCCTTCGACCAGGCCCGGCGAGACGTTCCGGCGACCTGGGCGCTCCGGGTGTCGCCGCCCCCGGACGCCGCGGGGGGACCGCGGGGCGAGGCGCCCCTCGTGGGCGAGCTCCGGGTGCGGCGCTCCTTCCTCGTGGCCGACGAGGCCGCGCCGGGACCCGTGCTTCCGGTGTCGGGCTTCTTCGAGGTCGAGGGCGAGATCACCGTGCTCGGCGAGCGGATCCCGGTCCGGGGCCTCGTGCGGCACCTGCAGCCGTGAGGAAGATGACGGGATGACGCAGGCCGACTGGATCCGTGCAGGGGTCACCGTCCTGGCGGGGGCCCTGGCGGGCGGGCTCACGAACACCGTGGCGGTGTGGATGCTCTTCCACCCCTACGAGCCTCCGCGCCTCTTCGGACGCTGGCGCATTCCCCTTCTGCACGGCGCGATCCCGAAGAACCAGGCCCGGCTCGCCTCCGCCGTGGGCCGCACGGTGGGGAACCGGCTCCTGACCGAGGACGACCTCCGGGGCATCCTGGGAAGCCACGAGTTCCGAGCCGCCTTCGACCGGCGCCTGACCGCCTTCCTGGCCGACCTCCTCGAGAAGGAGCGCGGGAGCCTCCGTGAGCTCCTCCCCGAAACGGTGAGCGCCGAAGTGGCCGATGTCCTGGGGGGTGTCGCGGACCACCTCGTGGAGCGGCTCGGGGAGTGGCTCGAGACACCGGGATTCGCCGAGGCGGTGGAGCGCCGAGCCGCCGACTTCCTCGCCCGCGTCGCGAACGAGCCGGTGGGGGGGCTCCTGACCCCGGCGCGCGAGGCGGCCGTGACCGCCGCCGCCGAGGAGTGGCTCGCCGGCGCCGTCGAGCGGGAGGGCTTCCGGGCGGCGGTCGACGACTACCTGGTCCGGGGCGCGGAGGGCCTTCTCCGCCCCGATCGGACCCTCGAGGAGGTCCTCCCCCTGGGGCTCGCCGGCTCCCTCGAACGCGCGCTGTCGAGCTACCTGCCGGTGGCGGCCGAGCGCCTCGGTCGCCTCCTGGAAGACCCGGTGGCGCGGGCCAGGGTCGAAGCGGCGCTCCACGACCTCTTCCAGCGGCTACTCCGTGACCTCCGCTTCCACCAGCGGCTCGTGGCAAAGCTCGTCGTGAACGAGGAGACCCTGGACCGGGTGCTCGACACCGTCCAGGCCGAGGGTGCCGAGCGGGTCGCCGAGATGCTACGGGAGCCCGAGATCCAGCGGGCGCTGGCCCGGGGCATCAACGAGGCGGTGGTGGAGATCCTGAGGCGCCCGGTCACCGAGGTCCTGGGCTCGCCCGGGGACCCTTCGGTGCAGCGAGCCCGCGAGACGCTCTCGGAATGGGTCCTCGGCGTGGCCCGGGACCCCGAGACCCGGGCCTTCCTGGTCGAGAAGCTGCGCACCGGGATGGGGAAAGCCTCCGAGGGCACCTGGGGAGACCTGCTTCGCCGGGTCCCCCCGGGACGGGTGGCCGAAGGACTGGTGGCGGCGGCGAGGAGCACCGCCGCCCGCGAGGTCTACCGCGACGCCGTGGAGCGGGGCCTCTCGGGGCTGCTGGACCGTCCCATCGGTCGCCCCGCCACCTGGCTCCCCGAAGGCGCCCCGGCTCGCCTCGAGCGCGCCCTTTCCGAGCCCCTCTGGGGATGGCTGCAGTCGCAGATCCCCGAGGTGGTCCGGAACCTGGAGGTGGCGAGGCGCGTCGAGGAGAAGGTCCTGGGCTACCCGATGGACCAGCTGGAGGCGCTCGTGCGCCGGGTCACCGAGCGGGAGCTGCGCCTGATCGTGCGACTCGGCTACCTGCTCGGAGCCGTGATCGGCGTGCTCCTCGTGGGCGCGAACCTCCTCGTTCCCTGAGCCGGGTCGGGGCTGGGCCGCCGCCGGACTACTCGTTCCGGGGTCCCTCGCCCTCCTGCGCGGCGAAGCGGAAGGCCCTCCGCGAAGCCCCCCCGCGCCGGCGGTGCGATCCGCGGGTCATGTTCCGCTGCAGCAGCGTCACGATCGTCGTCCGCCTCCGGACCCGATGACGCTCCCGGTCGGGGTCGACCAGGGCCTCGTCGATCTCGTCCAGGTCGGGATGGTACCGGGTGGGCATTCCCCAGTAGATCCCGAAGGCGAGGGCGGCGATCATGCCGAGAATGGCGAGCAGCGTCATGGATTCCGGGAGCGAAGGGGCGGCGGGCAGGCTCCCGTACGAATAAACGGGGACCCCCGGGATCGTTCCCCGGGAGCCCCCGTTCGGCGGACGCGAGAAGAGGACGCGGGCCGGGCTGCGGGGACGAACCCCACCGGCCCGGTCAGTTCTTCTTCACCGCCTCGAGCAGGAGGACGCCGAGCCCCACCGAGAGCGCAATGGCCATGAAGTTCGTGCCGACGATGATGGGGATCACCACCAGCCAGAACATGATGTGGATGAAGTCGTATCCGCCGGGAAGCATGGCCTGTCGGGGTTCAGGGTGAAGGATCGGTGGGCGGGGTTACCCGAATATGGCCCGGTGGGTCCGCCCTGTCGAGACGTTCGAAGCGGTGCCCCTCCCGTTCCAGCACGCCGTCGACCCGGAAGGCGAGGGGCGCCGCGAAGCCGGGACCGTCGTGGACCAGGGTGTGGTACTCGCCCAGCTCGCCGGCCGGATCGATTCCCGCCGCGACGAAGGCGTCCACCAGCGCGTCGTCGATGTCGCGTCCGAGCCAGGCCGGGTCGCCGAGCTCGAGGTTCACGGCCACGACCCGGGCGCTGAAGCCGCGGGCCACGACCTCGCGGGCGACCGCTTCCGGGGGAACCCCCCAGAGCGGCTCGCCGTGCAGGAGACCGGCCCCCCGGACCCGGGCCTCGTACCAGGCCCGGATCTCTTCCAGGTGAAGGTTCCCGAAGAGCACGCCCAGGGCGCCCGCCTCCCGGACCGTCGCCAGTAGCCCGGCGAAGACCTCCTCGAACCCCCGCGGATGCGTCTCGTCGAGGATCGGCTCGAGGCCCAGGCACCGGGCCTGCGCTTCGACCAGGGCACGGGGGGTCCCGTGGAAACGCACGAGCCCCGTGCTTCCCTCGAACACGTTGATCGCCCAGCGGACGTCGGCGCCGGCCGCCCGGGCGCGGGCCAGCGCCAGCGTCGCGTCCTTTCCCGACGCGGTGGCGAGGGCCCAGGGCCCCGAAGCGGAGAACCCGGTCATGCGGCCCCCTCTCCCACGAAGGTCTCGGCCTCGCGAATCCGCCGGATCCCCGCCCGGAGAGATAGGGCGATGACCACGACGGTCAGGACCACCGCTCCACCGAACCCCGCGAGGGCGGGCACGAGCGCCGCATCCAGGAGCCCCGCACCGGCGGCGCCCTCCCCCCCTCCCCCGGGGCCCAGCGGCAGACGGGCCCGGAGCAGGTGGTAGACCGGCCACCCGCAGAGGGCGACGAGCGCGGTCAGGTAGGCCACCGACGACATCATGAAGACCAGGCCGCCGAAGGAGGTGGGAATCTCGGCGGGGTTCTCGGTCTCGTGGTTCGGGAAGATCGCCCCCAGCGCGAGCGCCATGGCGGTGATCGCAAGCGTGGCCCCCACCATGGCCACCACCGAGACCCGGAAGAGGACCGGAGATACGTCGAGGGTCAGATTGGTCAGAATGATCAGAGGAAGGGCAACGGCCAGCAGTGGCGCGGTTCCGACGGCGTACTTGGTCCAGAAGAGCGTTCCGGGTTCGAGGGGCGAGGAACGGAGCAGCCAGGTCATCCGGCCCTCGAGCGACATGGCGGGAAAGACGAACCGGGCCGCGATCGCCGCCACGACGAAGCCGGCCAGACCCAGGTTCAGGAACCCGACCAGGTTCACGAGGAAGAAGGAGACGTCGGCGGTCCGTCCCACCGGAAGCACCCGGACGTTGTAGACGTAGACCACGACCAGCACCCCCAGCAGGATCAGCTGGGACCACTGGGTCGAATCCCGGAAGAAGACCCGGACCTCCTTGGCCACGAGCTGTCGAACCGCCGGGCTCCGCACCGGCACGATCCCCTCGAGGCGCCGGCTGCGCTCCCGCCCGTCGCGCTGCTCCGCCCCCTCCTGTGCCTTCGAGTAGCCCGATGGGAAGGCGCGCAGGTGGAGGAGCCCGCCCAGCACGACGGCGGCAGCGGCCGTCGAGACCAGGAGGAGAAGGGGGAAGGCGTCCCACCGCCCCGTCAGGAAGGTCAGGAGCGTCGAGGCGGCCCACTCGGAGGGAAGCCAGGGCGAGGTCGGGGTCCGGAGCACCGCCATGAAGTCGACGAGCGACCGGAACTCGTCGGGACGGACCAGTCGCTCCGGCTGCAGGAGCCGGACCAGGAGCACGATCCCGGCGGCGGCGAGGAGGCCGATCAGTGCGAGGAGGTCGCGGGTACGACGGGCCGGAAAGACATTCACGAGCACGAGGGTGAGCGCCGCCCCCGCCACGGCCGGGAGCACCAGGAAGGCACCGAGGACGCCCGCCGACAGGAGCCAGAACCCGGGCGCGGCCCCGTACATGACGCCGTACGCGGCCAGGAGGGGAACCACGAGCAGCACGACCATCCACGACGAGTTCACGAGGCTCTCGACGAGGCGGGCCCAGTAGACGTGGAGCGGATCCACCGGCGCAGCGAGGAGGAGGTCCAGGTCCCTCGACAGGAAGAAGGTCGAAAGCGCCGTGATGACGTTCGACAGCAGCAGGATCATCAGGAAGGTCAGGAAGGCGATCCCGAGGAGCTTCCCCGCCAGCAGGTCCCCGATCCCCTCGGCGCCCCGGAAGTAGAGCAGCATCCGGTAGATCAGCGTGAAGAGGAGCCCCCAGAAGACGAGGGCAAGGGCGCCGAGGAGCGCGAGCCGGACCGTTCCGCCCTCGCGCCTCGCCGTCCGGTTCCACTTGCTCCGGAGCTTCGGGCGGAGGAGCGCCCCGAGTCCCGGGCGCACGTATCCGCGGAGCCCGCCCTCAGCCACCGACGAGCCCCCACCTGAGCGCGGTGAAGAAGCCGAGCTGCGCCGCCACGTGCCAGGCGGGGATCCGGCTCGCGACCCGTGCCTCGCGGGGCACGAGGTACAGGAAGGCCAGGGCGGCGCCCAGCGCGATGGTGAACCAGGCCGCGTAGTTCTGGAGTGGGATGTCGCCCCCGGCCCAGCTCCAGTAGCCGAGGGTGATCGCCACCGGCTCCATCACCCAGTCGAAGCCTGTGGCAAGTGCCGCGACGACCAGGGCCGCAAGCGGCTTGGGAAGGGACCGCCCAGCCGGGTCAGGCGCCACCCAGAGGAGCATCCCCAGGCAGACGAGGACCCAGTTGAAGCCGATCAGCGGAGGCACGCCCAGCACCGGGATCCCGAGGCCGCGTCCGTAGACGTACTCCCCGAAGACGATGCCGGTGGCCACCCCGACAACCTCGATGAGCCAGGTGGCCACGAGGACCCCGACCACCCACCCCCAGAACCGGGGCCCCACCCTCCCTTCGCGGGTCGCCCGGATGTGCCCGGAAAGGGCCAGGACGCCCATGACCGGAAGGAACCAGGGGGTGATCGCCTGCATCAGCGGGCGCGTGCCGTCGTTGAGGTGCCCCGCCACCCCGACCCCGTAGAAGAGCGCGAAGACGAGGAACCACCTCACGGGGCATCTCCCGCCAGTGCCCCGACGAGATCCGCGACCTCCTCGCCGCCGGTCACCTTCAGGAAGATCTCCTCGAGGTGAGCAGCGCCGCTCCCGGCCTGGGCGCGGAGCTCCTCCATCGTGCCCCGGGCGTGGATCTCGCCGCCGACGATGATGGCGATCCGGTCGCATACCGCTTCGGCCACCTCGAGGGTGTGGGTCGACAGGAAGACGGTGCCCCCACCAGCGGTAAAGGAGCGAAGCAGGTCCTTGAGGATCCTGGCGGAGCGCGGATCGAGCCCCACCATCGGCTCGTCCACCACCACCAGCGCGGGCTCGTGCAGGAAGGCCGACGAGATCAGGAGTTTCTGGCGCATGCCATGGGAGTAGCTCTCGATCAGCTCGTCCTTCCACGCGGCCAGCGAGAAGAGGTCGAGGAAGCGGTCGATCCGGGCTTCCACCTCCGGCCCCTCCCTTCCCCAGAGCGCCGCGACGAAGCGCAGGAACTCGCCCCCCGACAGCTTCTCGTAGAGGAAGGGGCGGTCCGGGATGTAGCCCAGGCGACGCTTCGCCGTGCCCGGATCGCGGAGCAGGTCGATGCCGCCGAGCCGGATCTCGCCGGCGGTGGGCTGGAGGATCCCCGCCACCATCCGGATCGTCGTGGTCTTGCCTGCCCCGTTCGGGCCCAGGAACCCGAAGATCTCGCCGCGCCGCACCTCGAGATCGATTCCCTTCACCGCGCGGAACCGCCCGTACACCTTCTCGATCCCCCGCAGTTCGAGCAGGGGTGCCGCCGCCTCCCTCATTCCAGCACCTCGATTCCCAGCGTTCCGATGAGCCTCGCGATCTCGACCTGGCGCGCCAGTGTTCCGGTCAGGAACCGGAGATGCGCGGCCCCTGCCGGGATCTCGCCGAAGGTGGGGTCCACCGCCACCCACTCACCGAGCCAGACCTCGGGCCAGGCGTGGTAGAAGAAGGCGCCGTCGAGGTGGACGAGCCCCACCGCGGTCCGCGCCGGGAGTCCCAGCGACCTGGCCAGCGCCACGTAGAGGACCGTGTGCTCGGTGCAGTCTCCCCGCCGGCTCTCGAGCACCGAAAGGGCCGACGGCAGGGCGAAGACCACCTCCTTGCGCAGCATCCGGTGGACCCCGTCGGCGAGGCGCTCCGCCACGACTCGAGGGTCCTGGGGAAGTCCGCCGCCCCGGCGCCGGACCATCTGCTCCGCGGCGGCCCGGATCCGCGGATCCCCGCTCTGCACCAGGGGCTCGGGTTCGAGCGCCTCCCGGAGGTCCATCCGCGGATAGGGGAGCGAGTAGCCGGGGTCCAGCTCCGCCCAGCGCTCCCGCGTCACCGTCAGCACGCTGCCCGAGAGGCGCTGGCGCCCCCCGTCCAGGTCGAACCCCCCGAGATCCACCCCCAGCAGGCGAAAGCGGAGCTCGTCGTAGCCCCCCGCGGCGTCGAGGCGGGCGTTCGAGGCGATGGCGGTGCTGAAGACCAGGTCTCCGGAAAGGTCAGGGGCGGCGAGCCCCGCCGCCGTCCGGGCCCGGTCCTCGTCCCGGGCCTGGCGGGCCAGCTCGAAGTCGGTGCGTTCGAGGCTGAACCCCAGGGGCGATGTAGACCGGAGGATGCGGCCGTCGGTGTCGATCCAGCTCTCGACCTCTACGCCCCCGTAGCGCTCGGCGATCCGCCAGGCGTCAACCGGGCGCTCCCGGGCGGCGCGCCAGCGGCCGGTGGCCTCGTCGACATCGGCCGAGTCCACGAGCATGAAGGTGCCCGCCTCGAGTACCTCGACCTCGACCACCCGGTTCGAGACCGTCGACGGATCGAAGACGGGGAATCGGACGGTGCGACCCACCCGGAGTTCGCCCCCCTTCGCGAGCCGGATCGGGAGCATGGAGCTGACGAGGGGGGCCTCGGCCACCCGGAATCGGACCTCCTCGCGCCCGGTCCCGCCGGCCTCGAAGTGCACGGTCAGGAGGGAGTCGCCGTCGACCCGGCCCCGGGCGTCGAAGGCGCCCGCCGCCGACTGGAGCGCGAAGTCGAAGTCGAGCATGCGGAGGGTGTTCGAGAGCGTCGCGCTGGTCCGGAGCACCGCCGAGCCGGCCTCGCCCATGGCCACCAGGTCCAGCTCGGTGAGGTCGTCGAGGCGGAACCCCTCCGGCACGGTGTCGAGCCTCGA
>JBJHBX010000037.1:0-13869 GCA_050485725.1 Gemmatimonadales bacterium
CCGCTCCTGGCCAGCTGGCGATACGCCACGGCGACCCCCCGGACGCCCGACGAGCTCCTCCTTCTCCTGCGTGCCTTTCTCGCGGAGGCAGGGGGTGTGCGTCCCGGCCGCGCGGTGATCGGGTCGGTGGTCCCTGCGCAGACGGAGCTGCTGAGGGTGGCCCTGCGGAAACTCGTGGATGGCCCGGTCTTCGTGGTGGACCCAGGATCGAACCTTCCCCTCAGGCTCGAGGTCGACGAGCCGCGGACGGTGGGCGCCGATCGAATCGTGAACACGCTGGCGGCAGCCCACCTCTTCGGGCGGGACACGGTCGTCGTGGACCTGGGCACGGCGACGACGTACGACTGCATCACGGCGGACGGCACCTTCGTGGGCGGCGTCATCGCACCGGGCCTGCTCGCCGGGCAGGAGTGGCTAGCCGGGCGGACGGCCAAGCTTCCCCGCGTGGAACTCCGACCTCCCGAGCGGGTCATCGGCACCCGCACCGAGACCTGCCTGCAGGCCGGCATCTTCTACTCCGCGGTGGACGCCATCGACGGGATCGTGCGTCGGATCCGGGCGGAATGGGGAAGCCCCGAGGCGCTCGTCGTGGCCACCGGAGGCTTCGCCGCGACGCTGGCCCTGCACTCGGCCACGATCGAACGCGTCGAGCCGTACCTGACCCTGATGGGTCTCGAGCTGGCCGGGCGGCACATGGCCAATGGCGCCGGCTCGGGGCTACAATAGACCGGCACGAGGCTGATGACCCCCAACCATTCCACGGCGCGCTGACGATGACGCTTTCCCCGGTGTTCCGATCTGCCGAAGCGGTCCGGCTCCTCCACGAGGAGGGGATCCTGACGCGGCTTCGGCCGGCGCTCGCGTCGCAGGCCCGGGCTGTTCGCACGATTCACGACGACCTGGGAGCGCTGATCGATCCGGCGTTCCTGGGTGCGTCGACGGCGCTCCCCGCCGATGGCGACCTGGATGCGCCCGAGACGCTGGGGTTCCTGCAGGAGTACTTCTTCCTCGTCCTCTTCCGCTCCCTCTTCGAATCTCTCGGCGTGCCGGCGTCGCGCCTGGACCGCTACGCCGAGCTGAACTTCTGCATCAAGGGCACGATCACCGCGGCGGACAACCTCTTCGACGAACAGGCGAAGAGCCTGCTCCCCCTCCGGACGGGGGAGGGGACCCGCTTTCTCTCGATCCTGCAGCTCATGTGTTTCGAGCGGCTGATCCGGAGGTCGCTCGACCGTTCGATCGAGGCGGGATCGGCCACGCCTGCCGCCGCCGACGCGGTGCTCAAGGGCCTCCTGGACCTGATGGCGCGGATCGGGAAGCTCGAGGGCTCGGAGGAGGGTGGGGTGGAGGAGATCCCCAGGCCCGACGCGATGGTGGACCGGGTCCATCGGGTCCGGGGCGGCGCGCTCTTCGCGCTGGCCTTCGTGCCGCCTGCCCACCTCGAGTCGGGTGAGGTGCGGGAGCGTATCCTGGCCGCCGAGCCGGCGGTGGCGCGCCTCGGCACCGCCTTCCAGATCGTCGACGACCTCACCGATTTCGAGTTCGATGTGACGCGAAGGTCGCACAACCTCCTGGTCTCCCAGGTCCATCATCACGGGACCGTCGAGGAACGGGCCGCGCTCGAGCGGCTCCTCGCCGGGGCTTCCCGCCCCGAGCCGGGCATGGTGGAGCGCGCGTTCCGGGTTTCCGCCCGGGCGGTTCTCGGGCGGGCCTACGACGAGGCCCGCACCTCGTTCCGTGAGCTCTCTGCGCTCGGGTTCTGGTTCCCCGAGACACTGGCCGACGAGGTCGTCCACGCCATCGTGGGCCTCGAGGGCGTTCGGCGCATGTCGACGATCGCGGAGGGGGCGGCTCACCCGGGGTGAGCCAGCGGCAGGTGCCCGGGCCGGCGTCCACGGCATCGGACCTGCCTTCCTCGGGTGTCCCCCGCGAAGCGCCCTCCCGAAGCGCCCTCCCGAAGCGCCCCTCCGAATCGCCCCCCCGGACCTCCCCTCGCCCGTTGACATCCGCGTGCATCCCGGTAGCTTTTCAGCCGGGCTGTTAGCACTCGTCACTTGCGAGTGCTAACGGTTTCGAAACCTCTCTGAAACCCAAGCGTCACGCGGAGGATCGAAGATGGCATCGACGAAGATCACCCCTCTCCACGACCGTGTCGTGGTGCAGGCGATCGAGCAGGCCCAGCAGACCTCGGGCGGTCTCTACATTCCGGACACCGCGAAGGAGAAGCCCCAGCAGGGGAAGGTCGTCGCGGTCGGCCCGGGGAAGCTGTCCGAGCAGGGTGAGCGCCTCGCACCCGACGTGGCTGTCGGCAACACCGTCCTCTACGGGAAGTACAGCGGTACCGAGGTGACGGTCGACGGCGAGGAGTACCTGATCCTTCGCGAATCCGACATCCTGGCCATCATCGGCTGACCCCGGATTCCCGACCTTCAAGCGCATTCGCGTACCATCCACGCAAAAGAACCAGACCAGGAGATCGATATGGCAGCCAAGGATCTCGTATTCGATACCGAGGCCCGGGCCAAGCTCAAGGCCGGTGTCGACAAGCTGAGCCACGCCGTCAAGGTGACCCTCGGGCCGAAGGGCCGGAACGTGGTCCTCGACCGCAAGTTCGGCGCGCCCACCGTGACCAAGGACGGCGTTTCGGTGGCGAAGGAAGTGGAGCTCGAGGATCCCGTCGAGAACATGGGAGCCCAGATGGTCAAGGAGGTCGCGACGAAGACCTCCGACCTGGCCGGTGACGGCACGACCACGGCGACCGTGCTCGCCCAGGCGATCTTCTCCGAAGGGCTGAAGAACGTCACCGCCGGCGCCGATCCCATGGCGATCAAGCGCGGGATCGATCGGGCCGTCTCGAAGGTCGTCGAGGAGCTCCAGGGACTCTCGATGGAGACGAAGGGGAAGAAGGAGATCGCCCAGGTGGGTGCCATCTCCGCGAACAACGATCGCGAGATCGGAGACCTCATCGCCGACGCCATGGAAAAGGTCGGGAAGGACGGGGTCATCACGATCGAGGAGGCGAAGGGGCTCGACACGACGCTCGAGACCGTCGAGGGCATGCAGTTCGACCGCGGCTACCTCTCGCCCTACTTCGTGACCGATCCGGAGCGGATGGAGGCGATCCTCGATGACCCGATGATCCTCATCCACGACAAGAAGATCTCGAGCATGAAGGACCTCCTCCCGGTGCTGGAGAAGGTGGCGCAGATGGGCCGCCCGCTCCTGATCATCGCGGAGGATGTCGAGGGCGAGGCGCTCGCGACGCTCGTCGTGAACAAGCTCCGTGGCACCCTCAAGGTCTGCGCCGTCAAGGCCCCTGGCTTCGGCGATCGTCGGAAGGCCATGCTGCAGGACATCGCGGTTCTCACCGGTGGCCAGGTGATCTCGGAAGAGGTCGGCTTCAAGCTCGAGAACGCCGTGCTCTCCGACCTCGGTGAGGCGAAGCGTGTCGTGGTCGACAAGGACAACACGACCGTGGTCGACGGCTCCGGCGAGGCCGACAAGATCAAGGGCCGGATCGAGGAGATCCGTGCCGCCATCGACAAGTCGACCTCCGACTACGATCGCGAGAAGCTCCAGGAGCGGCTTGCGAAGCTCGCCGGGGGGGTGGCGGTGATCAACGTCGGAGCGGCGACCGAGACGGCCATGAAGGAGAAGAAGGCCCGGGTCGAGGACGCGCTGCATGCGACCCGCGCCGCCGTCGAGGAGGGAATCGTGCCCGGGGGTGGCGTCGCCCTCCTCCGTGCGCAGGGGGCGCTCGGGGACTTCAAGGTCGAGCGTCTCGACGAGCAGGTCGGAGTGGACATCCTTCGCAGGGCCCTCGAGGCTCCGATCCGGCAGATTGCCACCAACGCCGGCGTCGAGGGCTCCATCGTCGTGTCGAAGATCCGCGAGTCGAACGATGCGAACTTCGGCTTCAACGCCGCGACCGAGGTCTACGAGGATCTCGTCGAGGCCGGCGTGATCGACCCGACCAAGGTCGTTCGCACGGCGCTCCAGAACGCCAGCTCCATCGCCGGTCTTCTCCTGACCACCGAGTGCGTCGTGGTGGAGCACCCGGAGGAGGACAAGGGCGGCGCCGGTGGCGCCGGCGGCATGGGCGGCATGGGCGGCATGTACTGAGTCTTCCGGACCGGTACCACGAGGCCCTTCGGGGATCGTGGTCATCCGGGTCGCTGCGCGGGGTGGGGCGTTTCGGCGCCCCACCCCGTCTTGCTTCCATCCGTCAGGGTCGCGCCGGCATCCCTCGCGGGGGCTCACCCGTCGGCGCGACCGTTGACCCCTTCGGACCGGGAGCATTAGAGTCCGGGCCCGTGTCCTGGAAGGGACGACGCGGTCATCAGCGTGCTTCCGGCATCACCCGAACGGCAGGATCCCCCCGGCCATGGCCTCCGAATCGATCCGAATTTCCCTCCCCGACGGGAAGGTTCTCGAACTCCCGCGGGGGAGTTCGTCGCATGACGTGGCCTCGGCGATCGGGCCGGGGCTGGCGAAGGCCGCGCTGGCGGCGGTGGTCGACGGCGAAATGGTGGATCTGCACCGTCCGCTGCACGACGACTGCTCCCTTCGCCTGATCACCGAGCGCGACCCCGAGGCGCTCCCCCTTCTTCGTCACTCTGCGGCACACGTGCTGGCCACCGCCGTTCGCAGGGTGGTGCCCGGTGCGGAGATCGGATTCGGTCCCGCCATCGAGGAGGGCTTCTACTACGATTTCGGCGTCGACGTCCCCTTCACGCCGGAGGACCTCGAGCGCTTCGAGTCCGAGATGCGAGCGGTCATCGAGGCGGACCTCCCCTTCGAACGGAAGGTGGTGGACAAGGCCGAGGCCCGGGAACTCTTCCACGACGACCCGCTCAAGCTGGAGCGACTCGAGGAGTTCGCGGAAGACGAGACGATCACCGTCTACCGTGACGGATCCTTCCTCGACCTCTGCAAGGGCCCCCACGTACCCTCGACGGGGTACCTGAAGCACTTCCGGCTCCTCTCCTCCGCCGGAGCCTACTGGCGGGGGGACGAGCGCAGGCAGATGCTCCAGCGCATCTACGGTACGGCGTTCCTGAAGGAGAAGGAGCTGAAGGCCCACCTGGAGCGCCTCGAGGAAGCCAAGCGGCGCGACCACCGGGTTCTCGGCCGGCAGCTCGACCTCTTCACCGTCGATCCGAGGGTGGGATCGGGGCTGATCCTCTGGCAGCCCGCGGGCTCGATCGTCCGGAACGAGATCGAGGAGTACGAGAAGGAACTCATCCTTCGCCACGGATACGAGCTCGTCTACACGCCGCACATCGTGAGCGAACGGCTCTTCGAGGTCTCGGGCCACCTCGAGAATTTCCAGGACAACATGTTCGGGGCCATGGAGGTCGAGGGGGCGCGCTACCGACCCAAGCCGATGAACTGCCCGGGTCACATCTGCATCTACCAGGCCGCGCAGCGGTCCTACCGGGACCTTCCGATCCGTTACGCCGAGTTCGGCACCGTGTACCGCTACGAGCGGAGCGGTGTCCTGCACGGAATGCTTCGCGTTCGCGGCTTCACGCAGGATGATGCCCACGTGTTCTGCACCGAAGCCCAGGTCCCCTCCGAGGTCGAGGCCCTGCTCGACCTGGTCGACGAAATGCTCTCCACCTTCGGCTACCCCTACACGATCGAGCTCGCGACGCGCCCCGAAAAGGCGCTGGGAAGCGAGGCCCAGTGGGACGCGGCAGTCGGGCAGTTGCGCAGTGTGCTGGAAGCGCGGGGCCTCAACTACGAAGTCGATGAAGGCGGTGGCGCCTTCTACGGCCCCAAGCTCGACTTCAAGCTGATCGACGCCATCGGCAGGAAGTGGCAGGGTCCCACGGTTCAGCTCGATTTCAACCTTCCCGACCGCTTTGACATCGAGTACATCGGTGAAGACAACGACCGCCATCGCCCCGTGATGCTCCACCGGGTACTGGTGGGCTCGATGGAAAGGTTCGTGGGTGGACTGATCGAACACTACGCTGGCGCATTCCCGGTCTGGCTCGCTCCGGAGCAGGTTCGGGTACTCCCGATCTCGGAGCAGTTCAGCGAGCCCGCCGCACGTTACGCGGAGGAGCTTCGAGCACGGGGGATCCGCGCATCGCTGGAAGCCAGGGAATCGCTCAACTACAGGATCCGGGAGGGCGAGATGCGAAAGGTGCCCTACATGGCCGTCATGGGCGAACGCGAGGTCGCCGACGGAACCGTCGCGGTTCGCCGCCGCGGAGAGGGCCGGAAGCAGGAGGTCATGCCGCGGGACGTCTTCGCGGAGCGTGTGATGGAGCAGATCCGGATGCGCTCTCTGGATTGAGGTGAATTCGGGTCTGCGCTCGGGAACCGCTCACGTTCTGTTCGCGTTCGCTGTGGGTTCTCACCTCCACGGCAGCAGTCACCCCCCGAGCCATCCCGGATCCCACAAAAGCGAACGATCGACCGGGATGTCGCCGTCCCCTGCCAGCGCGATCAAGAGCGCGGACCCGGCGTGGGGGCTCCCCCCGGCGTTGGCCTCGGTTCCGAGGACCCCGAATCCAGCGTCAGCTTCAGGGCGCCGGAACCCGCGGGGAGAGAGCACACACCAGGCAGAGTACCAGGCCAGGTAGTTCTCCAGGTAGCGCGTTGCGATCCCGCGGAACCGAACCATCCAGTCACGCAGGCGCGCCCGGACGAGACCAGCGGCGAGCGTCCCCGCCCGGCCTGCACCTCGAGCCTGCTCCTGTTCCCGGGCGCGGTAAAGCGGCTTCCGTGTCAGTCGGGTCCACCGGATGGACCGGCTTGAAGCCAGTCGCGCTCGCGGATGCAGGTGGGCCCGCCTGACTTCCTCCAGAAGCGAGGGCCATGGCGGCCGAGACAGTGTCCCGACGGAGACGACCCGGCATCGCAGGGTGCGGCTTCCCTCCGACCGGGCCGCACCCAGAATCAGGATCCAGGATCTTCGCCCGGCCAGGTTTTTCCGCCCCCAGGGGACCGCGTGCGTCCTCGGCGCCCGGTCGGGCGGCGAACGGCCCTTGAAGGATTCGGGAAGGCGGAGCTCGCGACAGCCGACCGTTCCTGCAAGAAGGGAGTCGCGCCCGTCGCCGTTGGGGGTCCCGGCGGAGTGAGCCGCCGCATCGCCCGGAACGGATCGTGTCCGGGCCGCTCCCGCGAGGAACGCATGGCGCCACCGGAAGGCCGTCGAGGGTGCCACCCCGCAGCGCGTGGCGCTCAGCCGCACGGAGTCCCCGCGGGCCAGTGAATCCGCGAAGACCATCCATGCTGACGGTCTTCTGAGCCCCTGGAAGGGGGTGCCGGTGAACGCGCCAAACGTGCGTCCGCACCCCTTGCAGCGGTGGCGCTGACGGCCTCCGGACGAGCCCCAACGGACGGTGCGGGCGTGACCGCAGCGTGGACAGGCCGGCCTTCCTGCGGACATTCCGGATCGGGGTTGCCAGAGCATCGCCAGGTGGCCGATGAGCTGGCGGGCCGGATCTTCAGGGAGGACGGGGGAGGGGGCGGAAAAAGTTCGCACTTGAGGAGGGGAAGGAGGACGGAAGCTCGAGTTCGGGGGCCGACTCAGTACGGATGGAAGCGCGGCGGGGTGGCGACCGGAATCTCCGTCGCGACCATTTGTTCACGAACGCGAGGAGGGGAGGGCGACGCCATGGCGGCAGCGGACTCCACGGCGAACGCGAACAGAACGCGAGGAGGTCCGGAGGAGGCCGGGAGGACGGCGCGACGCGAGGGGAAGGACCGCTTGGGAACTTGACCTCGGGCCCGTGGGTGGTATCTTCCAACGAGAAAATGCGGAAGCGAGGGTTTCCCTCCACCTTTCGGCGCGTCTTGCTCAGGCGCACAAGCCGCCGGGTCACGACAGGACCAGAACTCCGATCCGGATGTGGGTCGGCCCGGTCCCCGTTGCGGCTCGATTTCCATCGAGCCGTTTTTTCGTTCGTTCGGCGACCGCATCCGAACCCAGACTGGAGGGACGAGCCATCAAGGAACAGAGGGTCCGCGTCAACGACCAGATTCGGATCAGTCCCATTCGACTGATCGGGGCGGATGGGGAGCAGGTGGGTATCGTGGCCCTGGACGAAGCCAGGCAGCGAGCCGAAGAGGCCGAGCTCGACCTCGTCGAGGTGGCGCCGGAGGCGCGGCCACCGGTCTGCAAGCTGATGGACTACGGGAAGTACCGGTACGAAGAACAGCGCAAGGCCCGGGAAGCCCGGAAGAAGCAGCACACGGTCTCGATCAAGGAGGTCAAGTACCGCCCCGGGATCGAAGATCACGATTACGAATTCAAGACCCGCCACGTTCGCCGGTTCCTCGATGACGGCGACAAGGTCAAGGTCACGATGATGTTCCGGGGACGGCAGATGTCGCATCCGGAACTGGGGCTCGAGGTGCTCGAGCGCGTGGCTGCGGCGGTTGAGGATATCGGGAAGGTCGAGAGTCAGCCGACCCGCGAGGGCCGGACCATGTCCATGGTGATCGTGCCGCTGAAGGATCGCTGAGTCGTCGGGGGACGATCGGTGCCCTTGACGGAGGACGATCGCGGTACGAAGGGAAGGAGCGAGAGAGAACCATGCCGAAGATGAAGACGAACAGGGCTGCGGCGAAGCGGCTCAAGCGCACCGGGACGGGCAAGCTCCGGCGGCGCCGGGCGAACAAGAGCCACATCCTCACGAAGAAGACGACCAAGCGCAAGCGCCGGCTCCGGCAGGCAACGGTCGTGTCCAAGTCCGATGAGGGCCGCATGAACCGGCTCCTCCCGAACCTGTAAGGCAGAAGGAGTCGACCCATGCCACGCAGCACTGGAGCACCCGCTCGCAAGGATCGCAAGAAGAAGGTCCTGAAGGTCGCCAAGGGTTACTTCGGCGGTCGAAAGAAGCTCTATCGTACCGCGAAGGACGCGGTCGAGAAGGGATGGCAGCACGCCTACCGGGATCGAAAGAAGAAGAAGCGGAACTTCCGCAGCCTCTGGATCACCCGGATCAACGCCGCCGCCCGCCAGAACGGCCTCTCCTACTCGCGCATGATGGATGGCCTCAACAAGGCCGGCATCGAGCTCGACCGTAAGGCGCTCGCGGATCTGGCCGTCCGGGACGCGAGTGCGTTCGGAGCCCTGGCCGAACAGGCGAGGAGCGCGCTCGACGCGAAGTGATCGGAAGAGCAGCCGGTCCATTGACCGGCCGGTTCGTCCGCAAGGGCGCAGCCCGCGGGGCCCCCGGGACCAGGAGTCTCGGGGGCCCCGCGGGCGTTGCGGGGCGTAGCGTTTCCGGGGCCGGTGGTGGCAGCACGGGTTGTTGGTCGGGAGGGGTGTGCGGCACCATCGGGGCGACTTAGAATTGGTCGGCTCCGGGCCGGAACCCGGTCTCGGGGTCGCGGGAAGAACACCGGGGGGCGCGGCCGGGGGAAAGGCCAGGCAACGACGGGAGACAGGCGATGAGGGCGGAGGCATGAGCGGGTCGGGAAGCCTGATCGAGGCGCTTGGAAAGCTCGAGGTGGAGGCGCTCGCGGCCGTGGACGCGTCTGCGACCCCGGGGGAGCTGGAGGAGGTGAGAATCCGCTACCTGGGTCGGAAGGACGGCCGCATCTCCGGGATCCTCAGGAGACTCGGGGAGCTTCCCCCGGAGGAGCGTCCGGCCCTCGGCGCCGAGGCGAACCGCGTGAAGGAGCGCCTGCAGGTGGCGATGGAGCTCCGCGACCAGGCCTTTTCAACGGAGGACACCCGGCCGAACGGGGTCGACACCCCGCTCGACACGCCAGCCGCAGCACCCGCATCCCCGGGCCGCGGGAAGGCAGGTACACAGCGCCTCGGCGCGGGACGGGCCAACGGGCTTCTCCCCGACCTCACCCTGCCCGCGCGCTCAAGCTTCAGCGGAGGCCGCCACCCGATCACCCAGGTCGTGGACGAGCTCTGGGAGATCTTCCGCGGGATGGGGTTCACGAGGGCACGCGGCCCGGAGGCCGAGACGGAGTGGTACAACTTCGAAGCCCTGAACACGCCGCTGGACCATCCCGCGGCGGACGAGCAGGACACCCTCTACCTGGCCGGGGGCAACCTCCTGCGAAGCCACACCTCGCCGGTCCAGGTCCGGGTGATGCAGGCGCATGAGCCTCCGATCCGGATCCTGGCTCCCGGCATGGTCTATCGCCGGGACACCTACGACCCCACGCACGCGCCCGCCTTCCTCCAGCTCGAGGGCCTCGTCGTCGACGAGGGCATCACCTTCGTGGACCTGAAGGCCACGCTGGCCGAGTTCGCGAGGCGCTACTGGGGACCCGGCACGAGGGTCCGCTTCCGGCCCTCGTTCTTCCCGTTCACGGAGCCGTCGGCAGAGGTCGACGTGAAGCGCGTCCACGTGGATGCGGATGGCGTTGCGCGGGAGACCGACTGGCTCGAGATCATGGGCGCCGGCATGGTGGATCCCGCGGTCTTCGAGGCATGCGGGATCGACCCCGAGCGCTACACCGGGTTCGCGTTCGGCATGGGCCCGGGCAGGATCGGAATGCTCAAGTACGGGATCCCCGACATCCGGGCCTACTTCGAGAACGACGTGCGCTTCCTCCGGCAATTCGCGGATCGATGAACGTTTCCTACCGCTGGCTCCGCGCCCTCGCACCTGACCTCGAGGCCTCGCCCGAGGCGGTGGCCGAACGGCTGACGGAGCTGGGCTTTCCCGTGGAATCGATGACCCACCTTGCCGAGGGGGTCGCGGACGTCGTGGTGGCCCGGGTGCGGTCGGTTCGCCCGCACCCCGACGCCGACCGCCTGACCGTCTGCGAGGTCGATGGCGGCAACGGGATCGTCCAGGTCGTCTGTGGTGCTCCCAACGTGGCGGCAGGGGGACTCTATCCGCTGGCCCCCGTCGGGGCGACGCTTCCCGGAGGGCTCCGGATCCGCAGGGCGAAGCTCCGCGGCGAGGTCTCGGAGGGCATGCTCTGCTCGGAGATCGAACTGGGCCTCGGGCGCGGAAAGGACGGACTGATGGAGCTGGCGCTCGACCCGGACACCCCGGGTGCGCGACCGGGGACGCCCCTCGTCGAGGCCCTGGCCCTGGACGACGTCCGCCTCGAGGTCGAGGTCACCTCGAACCGCCCCGACCTCCTCTCTCACCGTGGGATCGCCAGGGAAGTCGCACCCCGCGGCCAGGCTTCGCTCGTGGATGCGACCATCCCAGGTGCCGCGGATGTCGCCGCCGGGATCCGCGAGGCCGGCCCCGATGGCGCCGCCGGCGACAAGGGTGGAGCCACGGTCCGCATCGAGGACCCGGACCTTTGCCCCCGGTACCTCGGCCTCGTGCTGCGCGGGGTGAAGGTCGGACCCTCTCCCGCGTGGCTCCAGTCGCGGCTCCGGGCCGTGGGGGCCCGACCCATCAACAACGTGGTCGACGCAACGAACTACGTCCTGCTGGAACTGGGTCAGCCCCTCCATGCCTTCGACCTCGAGCGGCTCCAGGCACAGACGATCGTCGTCCGCCGGGCCCGCCCGGGCGAGAAGCTGCGGACGCTGGACGGCGTCGAGCGCAGCCTCACCCCCGACATGCTGGCCATCTGCGATACCGAGCGGCCGGTCGCGATCGCGGGCGTCATGGGCGGCGAAGACTCCGAGGTCACGGCCGGCACCACCGACATCCTCCTCGAATGTGCGCTCTTCTCGCCAGGCCCGATCCGGGCCACCAGGAAGGCGCTGGGCCTCTCCACCGACGCATCGTACCGCTTCGAACGGGGCGTGGATCCCGACGGGCTGGTGGCGGCGCTGCTCCGCTGCGCCGGGATCGTGCTGGCGACGGCGGGGGGGCGGGTCGAGGGCCCGGTCCTCGACGTGGCGGCCGAGCGGCACGTGCCCGGCGAAATCCTCCTTCGGATCCCGCGGGTCGGTCACGTGCTGGGGATCCCTTTCGACGAGGCCGAGATCACATCGCTCCTCGAGCCTCTCGGCTTCGGGGCGGCCACGGCCGGCGACGAGGCCGAAACGGGGACCCTCGAGGTGACGGTCCCCGGATGGCGGAGCTGGGACGTCACCCGAGAGATCGATCTCGTGGAGGAAGTGGCGCGGCGTCACGGCTATGATCGCTTCCCCGAGAACCTCGCCCCGTTTCGCCCGGGTACGGTCCCGGATGATCCCCTCTTCGCTCTCGAGGACGCGATCCGGGATCTCCTTGCCGCCCGCGGATTCCTCGAGGCACAGACACCCGCGTTCGCGCCTGGCGGAGAAGGCGTCGTCGAGGTTCTCAACCCCGTGTCGGCAGAGGAGCGATTCCTGAGGAGCCACCTTCTTCCGGCGCTTCTCCGGCGAGTGGAGTACAACCTCGCCCGGGGGAACCGCGACGTCCGCCTACACGAGCTGGGCACCGTCTTCGGACCGCCGCCCGCGCCGGGCGAGCTCCCCGTCGAACGCACCCACCTGGCCCTGGTCCTCCACGGCCGGCGCGCGCCGGAGCACTGGAGCGAAGACCCCGGCGCCACCGACCTCTGGGATGTGAAGGGACTGATGGAGGTCCTGGCTCGCCGGCTCGGGGACGGCCGGGAGATCGTCCCGGTTTCGAGCGCGATGGACGATCCGGCCGGCCCGAGCCCGTTCGTGCCGGGCTGGTCCTTCCTCGTGATCGACGCGGCGGGTAACGAGGTCGGCCGGGGGGGCCGGGTCGAGCCGCGGCGTCTCGACCTCCCACCCTGGGCCGGGCCCGTTTGGGGAATCGAGCTCGCACTCCCGCGAGAGCCCACCCCTCCGGAGACCCCGCGCATGGTCCCGCTCCCGACGCACCCCGGCGTCGAACGGGACCTCGCGCTGCTGGTGTCGGACCTCCGGCCGGTGTCGGAGGTGCTCGAGCTGGTGCGAAGGGAAGGTGGTGAGCACTTCAGGAGCGTCGACGTGTTCGACGTGTACCGGGGCACCGGGGTGCCCGAGGGGATGCGCTCCGTTGCGATTCGCATCACTTTCAGGGCGGACGGACGCTCGCTCACCGATGCCGAGGTGGAATTGGCGGTCGGCCGGATCACCCGAACTCTCGAGGAGGCCCTCGATGTCCGCATCCGGGGAGGCTGACGGCAGCCCGGAACGCCAGGCGTTCCGAGGGACGGAAGAGGCGGTGGGGCGCCTCCTGCGCGAGGTGACCGCGCTCCGGGCCCGCCTGCTCGAGGCCGAGGCCCGCGTCGAGGCCCTCGAGTCGGGGCAGCCGGTTCAGGCGAGAGGGAAGGGACGCCCGAAGGGGAAGCGAGAGCCCGGGGGGGGCGACCGTCCCGCGAACGCGCTCATGGAAGAGAACGCCGAACTGCGTCGAAGGCTCGAGGAGGGTCGGAACGGGGTCGAACGTCTCCTGGCACGCATCCGCTTCATCGAGGAGCAGGCTTCGTGAACGACGCGCCGAAGAAGTCCACGGTCACGGTCCGCATTGCCGGAGAGGAGCACGTGCTGCGCTCCTCCGCCGATCCCGAGTACACCCGCGCCTGCGCGGCCTATCTCGACGAACGGATTCGCGAGATCCGCGAGATCTCGGGGCTCGTCGAGACCCACCGCGCCGTGATTCTCGCCGCGCTCGCGATCACGGATCGGTACTTCGAGTCCCGTGATCAGCTCGAGGCCCTGAAGAAGGAGATCACGTCGCGCTCCCGGAATCTGACCCGGCGGATCGAGGCCGAGCTCGCGATGGAGAAGGCCGACAGCTGATCGGAAGCCCGGCGCCCTTCCGCCGCTTGCTTCCCGGGGCAGCCCCGGCCTATTCTTCCCCACCGACCCGGGCGAGGCGCGTTCCGCATCCGGCACAGCTGGAGGCCCGCGTTCTCCGGGTTCTCGACATCCGATCGCAGCCGGTGGAGCCAGGCTCCCCGGTCCTGGAGATGATACATGGAGACCCCGCTGGCACTGGCCGTGGCCGCGGTGGCTGCCCTCGTCGT
>JBJHBX010000038.1:0-13829 GCA_050485725.1 Gemmatimonadales bacterium
CGACGGACTTCTTCGACCTGGGCGGCGAGCTGGTCATCGCCCAGGTCCGGACCCTGGCCGTCGGGGAGCCGGCCTCGATTCGCGGGGTCGTCACGGTGGACCAGCCGGCCTTCGGGGGGCGGAACATCTTCGTGCAGGATGCCAGCGGAGGGATTCTCGTCTTCCTCGCCGCAGGCGACAGCGGCCTCGGCCTCGAGATCGGCGACGAGGTGCGCATCACCGGCACCACGGGCCTCTTCAACGGCGAGGTGCAGATCTCGGGGAACCCGACCGTGGAGCAGCTTGGTACGGCGACGCCGCCTGAACCGCGCACCGTGTCGGGATCGGAGATGCTGACCCGGATCTTCGAAGGGCAGGTCGCCTCGCTCGGCGTCGTCACGGTCACCGACATCGCCGTCCAGAACTTCGACAACCACAACGTCTTCGTGACCACGGCCGACGGGAGCGAGGTGGTGATCCGCGTCGACAGCCGGACCGGGATCGGCTCCGCCCGCTGGACGGTGGGATCCTCCTACGACGTCACCGGCCTTCTCCGGGTCTTCAACGGGCTCCCGCAGCTCTTCCCGCGCCGGCCCGGCGACGTGGTGGACGCCTCGACCACCGCTTCCTCCTTCAACCTGCAGCTTGCACCGGCGACGGCGCTCCCCTCCGGGACGACCGCCGGGGAGGCGAACTGACCATGATGCTCACGAACCGGGCCCGCGCCCTGTCGGTTGCCGTCCTGCTCGGTGGTGCGGCCGCTGGACTGGTCGCCTGCGATGCCGACCCCGCCCCGCCCTTCCAGGTCGACGGGACCGGGTCCATCGACGGCTTCCTCTTCCTCGACGCCGACCGGTCCGGCGTCTTCGATCCCTTCGCCGGCGACGAGCCCCTTGCCGGCGTGCCCTTCGAGGTCCGCGACCGGGGAACGACCCGCGTCTACGGAACGGGAGCGGGGGTCACCGGAAGCGACGGACGCTTCCTGGCCGCGGGGCTGCCGGCAGGCACCCACGACCTCTGGATCGACCCGGCGGGGCTCCCCGACGGGGCGCTCCTGTGCAGGAATCCCCTGCCGGTCTCGGTCTACCTCGCCGAGGCCGCCGAGGCGCTGGTGGCCGCCGAGCCCGTGTGCCTGATCAGCATCCAGGAGGCGAAGGACGCAGGGGTCGGCGCCTTCGTGAACGTGAGCGGCATCGTGACCTCGTTCCCGGGACAGCTCCGGAGCCAGTACACCTACATCCAGGACGGGTCGGCGGGGGTCCGCATCTTCTCGGCGCTCCTCGAGGGACAGGGGATCGAGGTGGGAGACCGGATCACCCTGACGGCCGAGGTGGGCATCTTCAACAACGACCTGCAGTTCACGAACCCCGCGCTGGACGAGGTCGAGCCCGGTGTGGGCGCCCCGACCCCGCAGACCACGACCACCGGCGCGATGGCCGAGGCGGGTCCGCAGCCGGCGCACCCGCTGCAGGGGCGGCTCGTGGTGGTTCGGTCGGCCCGCCTCGAGACGCTCTTCACGAGTGGCGGAAACCGGAACGCCCGGATCGATGATGGCTCGGGCGCGATGGAGATCCGGATCGAGGCCGCGCTCTCGGCCGCAGGGGCCGCGATCAACGAGCGTTTCACCCTGGGCGCCTGCTACGACGTGGTGGGCGTGGTCGGCAATTTCAACGGCACGGCGCAGATTTTCCCGCGCTCCTTCGACGACATCGGCGAGGTCGCCTGCACCGGCGGCGCCTGAACGGATAGGGAACCTCATGAACGCATTCGATCGCACGAGGACGTTCGCTTCCGCCGCCCTGCTGGCCCTGTTCGGCATCGCCGCGGCGGGGGAAGTCCAGGGCCAGGCGGGCACGACCACCGGGGCCATCGCGGTCCGCACCGCCGGCATGGGGGACCAGCCCATTGCCAGCGCGCAGGTGGTGGCCCGGAACCAGGAGACCGGCTTCGAACGGGGAGGGCTGACGAACGCCGACGGGCGGGTGACCCTCCGCCTCCTGCCTCCGGGGATCTACACGGTCCGCGCCCAGTCCATCGGATACCGGGCGGAGGAGGTCATCGACGTCCAGGTCAGCCTGGGGCAGACGGTGCAGCTGAACTTCGAGCTCCAGGAAGCGGCGGTGGCCGTCGAGGGGATCGAGGTCACCGGGCGCATGCAGACGATCAACACGCGGGACGCATCGGTCCGCCAGACCGTCTCCGAGACCGAGATCTCGTCGCTCCCTGCGCTGGGGCGTGACTTCACGGACTTCATCGCCCTTTCGGGGCTCGTCACGCCGATCCCGGAAGAGACCACCGGGGGGCAGTTCGCCCTCGGCGGTCAGCGTCCCTCGCAGACGAACCTGCAGATTGACGGCGCCGACGCGAACAACTCCTTCTTCGGAGAGAACCGGGGCGGTTCGCGGGTGCCCTTCACCTTCTCGCTCGAGTCGATCCGCGAGTTCGAGATCATCACGAACGGCTTCGACGTCGAGTTCGGCAACTACTCCGGCGGCGTGGTCAACGTGGTGACCCGGGGCGGCACGAACCGGTTCGAGGGGAACGTCTACGCGAACATGCGGAACGACGCCCTGACCGCGAACACCTTTGCCGGGAACCCGGTGGAGGAATACCGCGTCAACCAGTTCGCCGGTCGGGTCTCGGGCCCCATCATCCGGGACCAGGCCTTCTTCCTCGTCTCGCTCGACGGGCAGGTCCGTCGGGAGCCCCGCTCCCCGCTCTCGCTCCGGAGCTTCCTGGACCAGGAGGAGCCCGACGAGATCGGAGCCGCCGAGTTCGAGCGATTCCTCGGCATCCTCGAGAACCAGTACGGGATCGACGACGCGGCTGCGGGCTACACGAATTTCCAGACGTCGGCCGACCAGATCTCCCTCTTCGGCCGGATTGACTGGACGCTGAACGAGAACCACCGCGTCTCGGCCCGGCACAACTTCGCGGGGTTCGTGAACGCCGACCTGGGTGGATCGAACCTCGCCGGACGCTCGGGTGCCGAGCGCCTCGAATCGAACAGCCACTCCTTCGTGGCGGAGCTCCAGAGCGTGCTTGGCGAGCGGACCTCGAACGTGGCTCGCTTCCAGTACGCCACCGAGCGGCGTCCGCGCGACGGCAACGAGATCCGGCCGCGCCTGATCATCGACAACCTCGGCCAGTCGCAGCAGCAGGTGCAGTACGGCGGCACGAACTTCGCTTTCCAGAACCGGATGAACGAGGACAAGCTCGAGTTCTCGAGCGTGCTCAACCACGTCCGTGGGAACCACACCTTCAAGGTCGGCGGACGGGGGATGCACACTTCGATCGTGAACCAGTTCATCTCGTTCGGTGCCGGGGAGTACCGGTTCCGTAACCTGGACGACCTCGAGAACTTCCGGCCCTACCAGTACACGCGGAGCCAGCGGGGTGACGGACAGCTTCCGCTGGCCGAGTTCAGCGTGCTCGAGTGGGCGCTCTTCGCGCAGGACGAGTGGCAGGTCACCGACCGCTTCACCGCCACCCTCGGTGTGCGCTACGACCAGCAGCGCTTCATGAACCGGCCGGAGCGGGTGGTCGACGTGGAGCGGGCCTTCGGGGTCACGACCGGTGTCGCGCCCTACAACCCGCACAACTTCTCTCCCCGCCTGAACGTGGCCTGGGACCGGCGGGGCGACGGGACATCGGTGATCCGGGGCGGGGCAGGGTACTACTTCGGCCGTGTTCCCTACGTGCTGGGCGGAAATGTCGAGCAGACCGAGCTCCCGATCCTGTCGCTGACCTGCACGGGGAGCCTCGAGGACAACGATCCCGACGCGCCCCCGAGCCCGCAGAACTTCCGGAACTGGTCCGCATCCGGGTCCGACAACCCCTTCACCTGCGCCCAGGGCGGCGACCTCCGGGGGATCCCGACCTACACGCTCTGGCAGGAGGACTTCCGCTACCCGGGGACGCTCAAGGTGAGCGCCGGCTACGAGCAGATCTTCGGCTCGAACACCCGGGCCTCGATGGACCTGGTCTTCACCGACAGCCGGAACCTCTACACGGTGCGGAACCTGAACCTGCGCGACCCCCAGTTCATTCTCGAGAACGAGGGCGGGCGGGCCGTGTACGTGCCCCGTGACCAGTTCTCCGGCACCGGGGGCTCCGCCGCCCCGAACAACCGGCGGAACACCGACTTCGCCGACATCTACGTGAACTACAACGACGGGCTCTCCCGGGCCTTCTCGGCGAGCTTCGAGCTCGAGCACCGCTTCCAGGACCGTTCCTCGCTCCGCGGCTCGTACACGTACACGACGAGCTACGACAACTCGTCGTACTCCTGCTGCACGGCGAACGCGGGGTGGACGAACCCCCGGGTGGGACCCGCGAGCCCGAACGAGGTCGGGGGCGTCGACGGGCAGGCCTGGGGACCGAGCAACTTCGTCCGGAACCACACCTTCATCGCCGCCGGTTCGACGCTTCTGCCGCTTGGGATCCGCACGAGCTTCATCTGGCGGCTGAACTCCGGGGCCCCGTGGGGTCCCGAGAACAATGGCGACCTGAACGGCGACGGCGTGAACTTCAACGACCGTCCCTTCATCTTCGCGCCGGAGGATCTCCCGCTTGCCACCACCGATCCGGTGGCGGCGCAGGAGCAGCGCGACCGGTACGCCGGATATCTCGACGCCTTCCCCTGCGTCGCGAACCACGTGGGATCGATCATCCCTCGCAACACCTGCCGCCAGCCCTGGTTCAACCGCCTCGACATCCGGGTGAACCGCGAGTTCGACACGGTGCGCGGGCAGCGGTTCGGAGTCGAGCTCGACTTCTTCAACGTGCTCAACGGCCTGAACTCGGACTGGGGGCGCTACGTGTCGGTCTCGGCGGCGAGGCGGAACCTGATGAACCCGGTGCGCTTCAACCGCGACACCGACCGGATCGAGTACACGATCCCGACAGGCTTCGGCGACGAGACCACGATCGGGGCGAACCTGCTGCTCCAGTTCCAGGCCCAGATCGGAGTGCGCTACCGCTTCTGACCTCCGCCCCGGAAGGGCCGGGGTACCGGGTCGGAACTTCCGGGTCCCCGGTCCGAATCCGGAAGGAGCTTCCCGATCCTTGGGATGCGCCAACGGCAGGAAACGACGCAAGTCCATGATGCGCAAGAATGTGCGGTCTGCGGCATCGGGTTTGCCCCCTTCCTGGGCACGGGGTCGCGCCTCGCGGCGTGGCCCGAACGTGTCACAAAGGAAGGAGCATTCGAAATGACGCACCGAACCGATTTCGAGAAGGTTTCCGAGGACGCACCCCGGTCGATCGTGGCAAAGGGGTTCCTCGCGCTGGGCGCCGCCGCGCTCTTTGCCTCGACCTTCGCTGCCGCGCCCGCGGCGGTCATCGTTGACGACTGCACCCTGACCTTCGAGCCGGCGGCTGTCGTGGCCGGCGCCGAGGCGGCCGAGGTCCGGATGATCGCCTCGGAGGAGATCATGGTGCCCGACGCCATTCTCTTCCAGGACGGGAGCGGTCTGACCGGCGAGCTGCACGAGGACCGACCCTTCTACGCGGAGGTGGACCCCTCGGAGGCCTCGGCCGGTGAGTGGCTGGTCACGGTCCAGACCGATCAGATCGCCACCTGCACCGGCACGCTGGTGGTGACCGAGGGGTCCTGACGGATCCCACCCCTCCGGTGCGCCCACCGCGGGCGAGCCACGACCCCGGCTCCGGGACACGGAGCCGGGGTCGTTTGCGTGCAGCAGGGGGTTGGCCGCCGCGGGGCTCGGTGCCAACTTCCACCCGCCCCGGCCCCATCTCCGCCCGGAACCCGAGCCGATGCCCGCGCCCGACCCGCTCCTCGATACGACCCTGCCGGAACCCCTTCGGCCCCTCCTGGAGGGCGTGCGGTCCGGGAACCGGCTCGCCCTGGCCCGGGCGATCACCCTGGTGGAGAACGAGCGCGCGGGCTTCCAGCCCCTCCTCCACGCGCTCCTCGAGTCCTGCCGGACCGAGGTCGCCACGGGAGGCTGGACCCCCGGCGCTCGCATCGGGATCACGGGCCCCCCCGGCGCCGGCAAGAGCTCCCTCGTGACCGGCATGGCCCGGACGCTTGTCGAGGCAGGCGACGAGGTCGGGATCGTGGCCGTCGACCCCACCTCGCCCTACTCCGGAGGGGCGCTCCTCGGCGACCGGATCCGCATGAACGAACTCGCCCTCGAGCCCCGCATCTTCATTCGCTCGATGGCTTCACGCGGCTCCCTGGGCGGCCTCGCGACGACCACAACCGAGGTGCTGGACCTGATGGATGCCGCGGGCTTCGCGAAGCTCCTCGTGGAAACGGTGGGCGTCGGGCAGACGGAGCTCGAGATCGCCGGGGCCGCGGACACGGTGGTCGTGGTGCTGGTTCCCGAGTCGGGAGACGGGATCCAGGCCATGAAGGCGGGGCTCATGGAGGTCGCCGACGTCTTCGTGGTGAACAAGTCGGACCGCCCGGGGGCCGATCGCCTCGTCCGCGAGATCCGCTCTGCGCTCCATTTCCGCTCGGGCGACGGTGACCGGAGCTCGGTGCCGGCGCATCACGGCGTGGATCTCCCGGCGCTGGCCGACGCCGCACCCGGAGCTTCGGGGGAAGATGCACCCGCTTCCGGTTCGCCGCCGCGCTGGACCCCCCCGGTCGTTCAGACCATCGCCCACGCGGGCGAGGGGGTCCCGGAGCTCCTCGAGACCGTCGACGCCCACCGAACCTGGCTCCGGGAGTCCGGCGAGCTGGAACGCCGCCGCATGGCCCGGACCGTGACGCGCCTTCGCGACGTGATGGATCGCGAGCTCAAGCGCCGGGTAAGGCGCCTTCTCGCCGACCCGGACACCCTGGAATCCGCCCTCGACGCGATGGCGGCGGAGGACGGTCGCACGCCCTACACCGAGGCGGCCCGCCTTCTCGAATCGATCTGACCCGAACCCCCCTTCACATGCCCCGCTTCCTCCCGGGTCCGCGGCCCTCCGCCGGCCCCCGACCCCCGGTCGTCCCTGTCCGTCGCCCTGCCGGCGTGGGACGGCCCGGGCGTCCTGCCCGGGTCCTTCTCCTGCCCCTGCTCCTGCTCCTTCTCCTCCCTGCGCTCCCCGCGCCGGGGGTCACCCAGCCCGTGGGTACGGGCACGGGGGCCGGGTCCGCCGTCGTCTCGGCCGATACCCTGCCCGTGCCGCCCATCGTGCTCGACACCCTTCCGGTGCTGGGTTCGCGCACGAGCGCCGGGCTCCCCCTGCGGTCCCGTTCGGTCGAGGTGCTCGACCGCACCACCCTGGACGCCCTCCCGGCCCGTTCGGTGGCCGACGCACTTCGATGGGCGAACGGGGTCGAGCTCTCGGCCCGGTCGCCGGCGCAGGCCGATCTTCAGCTCCGCGGCGGGACCTTCGAGCAGGTTCTCGTGCTCGTCGACGGCGTGCGCATGAGCGATCCGCAGACCGGACACTTCGACCTCGACCTGGCCATCCCGCTGGACCGCGTGGAGCGGATCGAGATCCTCAGGGGACCGGCCTCGGCGCAGTACGGGAGCGATGCCATCGGTGGAGTCGTGAACGTGGTGACCCGGAGCCGCACCGCCGGGGCCTCGGCCCGCGTGGAGGGGGGCTCGTTCGGGACGGGGGTCCTGGCCGTCGACGGCGCCGCGGAGCTTCCCGGAAGCCTTCGGCTCGAGGCGGGGTTCGAGGGCGGGCGCTCGGACGGTCACCGCGAGGGGACCGACTGGGAGCAGCTCCTCGGGTCCCTCCGGATCGCGGCGCCGGTAGCCGGAGGAAGCCTTCGCACCGACCTTGGGGCCGCCCGGAGGGACTTTGGCGCTGCCGACTTCTACGCGCCCTTCCCCTCGTTCGAGGCCACCCGGACCCGGACTGCGGCGGTCGCGTGGCACCCGTCCCCCGAGGCCCGCGTCCGGGTCGAGCCCCGGGCGACCTGGCGGGGGCACGACGACGACTTCACGCTGATCCGCGACAACCCGGAGGTGTACCGGAACATCCACCGGTCCACGCAGCTCGGGGCCGACGTCGTGGTTCGTGTCGCGCTGCCCGGAAGCCTGGTGCCCGGATCCGGAGGCGTGGTGGCCGTCGGCGCCGAGGCCGCCCGGCATGAGCTCGATTCCAACGCCCTCGGAGACCGGTCCGAGTCCCGGGTGGCGGTTTTCGCCGAACTCTCCTCCCGACCGCTCCAGGGCGCGGATCTCTCGATCGGCCTTCGCCACGACGGTCATGCACGCTGGGGCGGGTTCACCTCGCCCTCGGTTGCGGCGTCGCTCGAGGTGACCCCGGGAGTGCGGATCCGGGGCTCGTGGGGGCGGGCCTTCCGCGGCCCGACCTGGACGGAACGCTTCTATGCCGACCCGGGCCACGTTCCGAATCCCGATCTGCGCCCCGAGCGCGGAGGCGCCTGGGAGGTCGGGGCCCGGCTCGAGCCGGTCGATGGATTGGCGTTCTCGGTGGCCGGCTTCCTGCGCACGACGGAGGACCTGATCGACTGGGCGCGGACCGCAGGGGGCGGGGAGGGCGGCGAGGTCGCGCCCTGGATCCCGCGGAACGTGAACGAGGCCCGCTTCCGGGGCGTCGAGCTCGACGCCTCGTGGCGCGTGGACGCGGCGACGCGGGTCACCCTCGCGGGCGCCCTCCTGTCGACTCGCGCCCGCGGAGAGGCGGGGCTCGAGTCCAAGTATGCGCTTCGACCCCTGACCGAGAAGGTGGGCGTCGGGTTCGAACGCGCCCTTCCCGGCGAGCTTCTCCTGTCGTCTCGCCTGACGCACGGGCGCCGAGGTGGCGTGCGGGAGCTGGACACCGGGGCGCGCATCACCGCACGCGAGCCGTCCTTCCGCGAGGTCGACCTCCGCATCGCCGCGCCGCTCCCCCTTCCGGTGGCGGGGGGCACCGCCCGGGTCTACCTCGACGGGAGGAACCTCCTGGACGCGGAGCATCCGGACCTGACCGGAAACCCCGTGCCCGGCCGTGCCTTCTACCTGGGGATCGAGGTGGGGGGCGGACGGTGAGCGCGCCGGCCTTCCCTCGCATCCCCGCGTGACGATCGCGTTGACCCTCTCACCACGCCCCGGCATCTTTCAGGGACACGGGGCGTCCGCCTCGTCCCTCGCCGCATGATCCCGGAGTCCAGCATGTCCACCGTCGAGCACGACCTTCCCCCGGCCGCACGTCCGGATCGACTCGAAGAGGAACTGCGCCGGAAGGAGGCCGAAGTGGCCGAACTGAAGGCCCGGCTCGCGGCGTGGGAAGAGGCTGCGGCCGGGACCCCCGCCCGCGACGACACGACCTTCACGACGATTTCCGGTCGCGAGGTCCGCCCGCTCTACACTGCCCTCGACCGCATCGGCGCGGGCGACGGGCTGGACGACATCGGTCTTCCCGGTGAATACCCGTTCACCCGGGGGCCCTACGCCACGATGTACCGCACCCGGCTCTGGACCATGCGGCAGTTCGCCGGCTTCGCCACCGCCGAGGAGACGAACGAGCGCTACCATTACCTTCTGAAGAACGGGCAGACGGGGCTATCGGTGGCCTTCGACTTCCCGACGCTGATGGGGTACGACTCCGATCACCCCCGTTCGCTGGGCGAGGTCGGGGTCTGCGGGGTGGCGATCTCTTCGCTGGCCGACATGGAGACCCTCTTCGACGGGATCCCGCTGGACCGGGTCTCGGTGTCGATGACGATCAACGGCCCCGCCATCATCCTCTTCTGCTTCTACGTGGCGGCCGCCGAGAAGCAGGGGGTCTCGCCGGACCGACTCCGGGGCACGGTGCAGAACGACATCCTGAAGGAGTACCAGGCCCAGCACGCCTGGGTCTTCCCGCCGGAGCCCGCCCTCAGGGCCATTGTCGACATGTTCGAATGGTGCTCCGAGCACGCCCCGAAATACAACCCCATCTCGATCTCGGGCTACCACATCCGCGAGGCCGGGGCCACCGCGGGGCAGGAGCTCGCCTTCACCCTCCGCAACGGGTTCGAGTACGTGGAGCGGGGAATCGCACGTGGGCTCGACGTGGATGACTTCGCGCCCCGCCTCTCCTTCTTCTTCGACATCCACAACGACTTCTTCGAGGAAATCGCGAAGCTGAGGGCTGCGCGGCGCATCTGGGCCCGCACCCTCCGCGGGAGGTACGGGGCGAAGAACCCGGAGTCGTGGCGCCTCCGGACCCACTGCCAGACCGCGGGTGTCACCCTGACCGCCCAGCAGCCCGAGAACAACATTGCCCGGGTCGCCTACCAGGCGCTGGCGGCGGTGCTCGGGGGAACGCAGTCGCTTCACACGAACTCGATGGACGAGACGCTGGCGCTTCCCACAGAGAAGTCGGTCCGGATCGCCCTGAGGACCCAGCAGATCCTGGCCCACGAGACCGGCGTCGCGAACACCATCGATCCGCTGGCGGGGTCCTGGTTCGTGGAGCGGCTCACCGACGAGCTCGAGGCCGAGGCCGAGGGCCTCTTCGCCGAGATCGACGGCCTGGGCGGCGTGGTCCCGGGCATCGAGGGCGGATGGTTCCAGAAGGAGATCGCGAACGCCGCCATGCGCCAGCAGCGCGAGATCGAGTCCCGGGAGCGGCTCGTCGTGGGGGTGAACGCCTTTACCGACGGGGGCGAGAAAGTCGAGATCGACACGCTCCGGATCGACCCCACGGTGGAGGCGCGGCAGCGGGAGCGCATGGCCCGGTTGCGCGCCGAGCGCGATACCGACGCGGTCCAGCGGACGCTGTCGGCGCTCACGGAGGCGGCCCGGAGCGGCGAGAACCTCGTCCCGCGCATCCTCGACTGCGCCCGGGCCTACTGCACCCTCTACGAGATCCGTTTCGCGATGGAAGAGGTGTTCGGGGCCTACCGGGAGCCGGTCTTCTTCTGAACGCGCCGCCCCCCTTTCCGTTCGGACGGGGTGGCCGCGGGCGCCCCGGCCGGGAAGCGCCGGAAGGCGAGGCCGACCTGCCGCGGGCGGAGGCATCGTCCGGTGAAGAGGCCACGGGGACCCGCACCCAACCGCCGGTCCGGACGGGTCACCTCTTCGACCCGCTGGGCAGGGAGCTCGTCCGGCTCCTCGAGGGACTCGACACCGCCGCCTGGGAGGCCCCGGCTTCGAGTCGCTGGAACGTCCGACAGGTGGCGGCCCACATTCTCGACGGCGACCTGAGGCGGCTCTCCTTCGAGCGCGACGGGCTTTCGCCCCCGGCTCCTCCCGAGGGGGTGGCCTTCCCGAACTTTCTCGGCGGGCTGAACCACGACTGGGTCGACGCCATGGCCCGGGTGTCGGACCGCGCCCTCGCCGGGCTCCTCGCGTGGAGCTCTCCCCAGGTCGCCGCCTTCTACGACGGATTCGACGGGGCCGCGCTCGAGGCGCCGGGCTTCTTCCCGGTGAGCTGGGCCGGCGACGAAGAGAGCCCGCGCTGGCTCGACGTCGGGCGGGAATACCTGGAGCGGTGGCATCACCAGCAGCAGATCCGCGATGCCGTGGGTGCGCCCCCCCTCACCGGGCCCGAATGGATGGGTCCGCTGCTGGCCATCGGGGTACACGGGTTCCGGGGTTCGCTCCTTCCCCTCGGGGAGGGCGAAGTCGCGCGGTCGGCGGGGACCCGGGTGCAGCTCCAGTTCCGGGGCCCCGGAGGGGGAAGCTGGGTCGTCGAGCGCCGCACCCGCGGATGGACGATCATCGAGGGTACGACCCCCCACCCCGACGCGCGCCTGGTCCTGGACGTCGCCGAGGCCTGGCGCCTCCTCCTCAGGGGCACGGCCCCCATGGGTGGAGAACGGGAGGGTGACCCGGCTCTCATCGGTCGCGCCCTGCGGGCGCGTGCGGTGGTCACCGGCGTCGAGCGAGGGGCCTGACCGCGGTCATCGCCGGCGACCCGGACAGCCTGCGGCGACCTGGATTCCGGTCACGCCCGAGGCGCACCGGCCGGGGCCGGAGTTGGCGTTCGGGGGAATGGGCCGGGGCTGCAGGGCGGGTGACGCGGTGTGCAGCCGCGGGTAATCCGGGGAGCGTTGGCACGGTGCGTCATCGTGGGTGAGACAAGCCGTGCCGGCGGCGTTCTGTTCAGGAGCTGTTGGTGGGATGGGTGACCCCTGCGGAGACTGCGCGTGCCATCGCGTCCGAACGGCGTGGCGCCGGCCGGTCCGGTCACCCGGCGCCGCCCCGGCGCCCCTCGTACCACCCCCGCCCCCGGAGCCTCGCCGCCCCATGCGCCAGGCCGTCCTCGGTGCCCCGCGACCGCCCCCGGCGCCCCACGCACCCCCGGCGCGTCGCCAGCCCCTCCGCCCCGCCCGGTGAACCCGCCGCCCCCCTCAGGGTAGCCCGCGTAATGAACCGACCTCGCGCGATCCTGCTCGATGCAGGCAACACGCTGATCTTCGCAGACCGAGCCCGCATCCTCGAGTTGTACCGGGCCGAAGGGGTCGAATCCGACGAGTCCCGGGTCTTCCGCGCCGAGCTCGAGGCGCGTGCGGAGCTCGCCGCACGGGTCGAGGAGGGCGCGGTCGGCACCGAGCCCCACCTCTGGCGCGACTACTTCGTCACGCTCTTCCGCCGGAGCGGGGTTCCCGAGGAGGCGCTCGACGCGGTGGGCCGCCGCCTCCGCGATGCGCATCACCGGGACCACCTCTGGACCCACGTGGAGCCCGGCACCGGGGCTGCGCTCGAGGCCCTGCTCGAACGGGGCTACCGCCTGGCGGTCATCTCGAATGCCGACGGCCGCGTCGAGGGGGTGCTGGAGCGCACCGGGCTCCGGGATTACATGGAGTTCGTCCTCGATTCGGCGGTGGTCGGTGTCGAGAAGCCCGACCCGCGGATCTTCCACGAGGGGCTGAGGCGCCTCGGGCTGGTTGCCGAAGAGGCGCTCTACGTGGGCGACCTCTACCCGGTGGACGTCGTGGGTGCCAGGAACGCCGGCATGGACGCCCTCCTCCTCGACCCGTCGGGGGTGCTCGCGTACCCGGTCCCTCGCATCCCTTCGGTCCGGGATCTCCCCGGCTGGCTCGACCGCCCGGACCCCCGGGGAACCCCGGGCGGGTGACCGCCCCGGGGGTTTTCCGTATTTTGAGGGGCTCGGAGTGCGAGCCCAGTCCAGGATCGGGACCCAGCATCGGGAGATCGAGATGAGCGAAGGGGAAGAGAGGATTCGCGTCCTCGTGGCGAAGCCGGGCCTCGACGGCCACGACCGGGGGGCGAAGGTGATCGCCAGCGCCTTCCGCGACGCGGGCTTCGAGGTGATCTACACGGGGCTGCACCAGACCCCGGAAATGATCGTCGCCGCCGCGGTCCAGGAGGACGTCGACGTGGTCGCCATGTCGGTCCTTTCCGGTGCCCACATGACCCTCTTCCCCCGGGTGAAGGCGCTGCTGGACGAGGCCGGGGCCCACGACATCCTGCTGACCGGGGGCGGGATCATCCCGGAAGACGACGTGAACGCTCTTGCCGCGCAGGGGATCGGTCGCCTCTTCGGCCCCGGATCCCCCACGAGCGAGGCGGTGGGGTACATCCGCGCCTGGCATGCCGAGCGGCAGGGGGCGCGGGGAGCCGCCGGATGAGCGGGCGCCTCCGGGAGCTCTCCGACGAACTGGTCGAGCTCCGCACCCGCCTCCGCGAAGGAGGGGGCGCGACGCGGATCGAGCGCCAGCACGCCCAGGGGAAGCTCACCGCCCGGGAGCGGATCGAGCTCCTCCTCGATCCGGGTTCGCCCCGCGTGGAAATCGGCCTCCTCGTCGCCCACGACCGGTACGACGGCCAGGCGCCCGCCGCCGGGGTCGTCACCGTCGTCGGTCGGGTGCATGGAAGGGAGGTCGTCGTCGTCGCGAACGACGCCACGGTGAAGGCCGGGTCCTGGTGGCCGGAGACGATCACGAAGATCCTCCGCGCGCAGGAGATCGCGATGCGCTG
>JBJHBX010000039.1:0-13649 GCA_050485725.1 Gemmatimonadales bacterium
ATGTCGGAGTACCGGTGGATTCCGGTACCCGCCGGGATCAGGTGTCCGATGATGATGTTCTCCTTCAGCCCCTTCAGGTCGTCGCGCGCACCGCGGACTGCCGCGTCGGTGAGGACGCGGGTCGTCTCCTGGAAGGAGGCGGCCGAGATGAACGACTCCGTGGTGAGCGACGCCTTCGTGATCCCCAGCAGGAGCGGCTCCGACCGCGCGGGCTTTCCGCCCTCGGCCAGCGTCTTCTGGTTCACGTCGCGGAATTCGGCGCGGTCGACGTTCTCGCCCTCGAGGAGCATCGTGTCGCCCGGATCGGTGATGCGCACCTTCTGGAGCATCTGCCGGACGATGACCCCGATGTGCTTGTCGTTGATCTTCACCCCCTGCAGGCGGTACACCTCCTGGATCTCGTTCAGCAGGTACTCCTGCACGGCGCGGGGCCCCTTGATGCGGAGGATGTCGTGGGGGTTGATCGGCCCCTCCGACAGGCGGTCTCCCGCGCGCACGTGGTCGCCCTCGTGCACCCGCATGTGCTTTCCGACCGGAACCTCGTAGGTCCGCTCGGGCCCGGTCTCGGGCAGGATGATCACCTCGCGCTTTCCGCGCTTGATGTCGCCGAAGCGCACCCCGCCGTCGACCTCGGTGATGACCGCCGGGTCCTTCGGCCGCCGCGCCTCGAAGAGCTCGGCGATCCGCGGGAGTCCCCCGGTGATGTCACGGGTCTTGAAGACCTCGCGCGAGATCTTGGCCAGCGTGTCTCCGGGGAGCACCTTCTGCCCGTCGCCCACCGTGAGCTGCGCGCCCACCGGCACGATGAACTCGCGCAGCTTCTCGCCACCCTTGCCGGGCGCGAAGAGCTGGATCGTCGGGTGGAGCTTCTTGTTCCGGTCCTCGGTGATGACCAGCTGACGGCGTCCGGTGCTCTCGTCGAGCTCCTCGCGCATGGTCTGGTCCTCGATGATGTCCTGGAACCGGATCACGCCCTCGGCGTCGGCGACGATGGGCTCCGAGTAGGGATCCCAGGTGAAGAGGAGGTCGCCCGCCTCGATCTCGTCGCCCTCGCCCACCATGATGGTGGCGCCGTACGGAACCGACAGGCGGCTCCGGATCTGGCCCGCGGGCGTCTTCAGCACGATCTGTCCCTCGCGGGAGGTGACGACCGTCTCCTCCTTCGGGGTCTCCACCGTGGTCACGCGCTCGAGGCCGACCACGCCGTCGATCTTGGACTTCCGCTGGGTCTGCGCCGCGATGCGCGACGCCGTACCACCGATGTGGAAAGTCCGGAGCGTCAGCTGCGTGCCGGGCTCGCCGATGGACTGGGCGGCCAGGATCCCCACCGCCTCGCCGATGTCCACGGTCTGCATCGTCGCCAGGTTCCGGCCGTAGCAGGCGCGGCAGACGCCACGCTTGGCCTCGCAGGTGAGCACCGAGCGGATGCGCACCATCTGGATTCCGGCCTCCTCGATGGAGTCGGCCGCGGTCTCGTCGATGATCTCGCTCGCCTGGACGATGAGCTGCCCGTCGATGGGGTCGGTGACCTCCTCGAGGGCGACGTTCCCGACGATCCGGTCCTTCAGCGGCTCGATGATGTCCTCGCCTTCCTTCAGCGCCACCATCTCGAGCCCCAGGATCGTGCCGCAGTCCTCCTCGGTGATCACGACATCCTGGGAGACATCCACCAGCCGACGGGTCAGGTACCCCGCGTCGGCGGTCTTCAGGGCGGTGTCGGCGAGCCCCTTCCGGGCGCCGTGGGTGGAGATGAAGTACTCCACCACCGTCAGCCCCTCGCGGAAGTTGGACTTGATCGGGGATTCGATGATCTCGCCGATGCCACCGGTCAGCTTCTTCTGGGGCTTCGCCATGAGCCCGCGCATGCCGGCGAGCTGGCGCATCTGGTCGCGGTTACCCCGGGCCCCGGAGACCATCATCATGAACACCGGGTTGAAGCCGTCCTTGGACTGCTCCAGGTGGCGCACCATGGCGTCGGCCACGTCGTTGTTCGCGTGGGTCCAGGTGTCGATGACCTTGTTGTAGCGTTCGCCGTTCGAGATGAAGCCGGCGGAGTAGGCCTTCTGGAACCGGTTGACCTGGTCCTCGGCCTGCTGCAGGATCTCGGCCTTCTCGCGGGGGATCTCCATGTCGACGATGCCGACCGAGAGTCCGCCCATGGTGGCGTACCGGAAGCCGAAGTCCTTCAGCCCGTCGAGGAACTGCGTCGTCCGGCCGAGCCCGACCCCGGTGAAGCACTCGAAGACCAGGTCTCCGAGCTCCTTCTTGCCGAAGGTGTAGTTCCGGTAGCCGATCTCGTCGGGGATGATGGAGTTGAAGAGGACGCGACCCACCGTGGTGCGCACCCACTTGTGCGTCCGCCCGGCCTCGACGTCCTGGATCTGGCGCGGCGCCCAGTACCAGCACAGGTCGTGGAAGGCGAGCCTGTCGGTGCCGTGGGCGACCTCGGCCTCGCCGTAGGTGGAGAAGCGCGGGGCGTCCACGAAGAGAGCGTCGAGCTTCTCCTCGGCGGCCTGGCGGGCGGACTTCGCCACACCGGTGTCGCCTGCGATCCGCTCCAGGTCCCGGATCTCGGCCGGCGCCCGCGTCAGGTAGAAGGCGCCGATGACCATGTCCTGCGTCGGCGACGCCACCGGGCGCCCGTTCGACGGCAGCAGGATGTTGTTCGACGACAGCATCAGCACCCGGGCCTCGAGCTGCGCCTCGAAGGAGAGCGGCACGTGGACCGCCATCTGGTCACCGTCGAAGTCGGCGTTGAAGGCGGCACAGACCAGCGGGTGCACCCGGATCGCCTTCCCCTCGACCAGAACCGGCTCGAAGGCCTGGATCCCCAGCCGGTGAAGCGTGGGGGCGCGGTTCAGGAGCACAGGGTGATCCCTGATGATGTCTTCGAGGACCTCGTAGACCTTGGCCGAATCCTGCTCCACGATCTTCTTGGCCCGCTTGACCGTCTCGGCCTCGCCACGGCGCTCGAGCTCGTGGATGATGAAGGGCTTGAAGAGTTCGACGGCCATGGCCTTCGGGAGGCCGCACTGGTGCAGCCGGAGTTCCGGCCCCACCACGATGACCGAACGCCCGGAGTAGTCGACCCGCTTCCCGAGAAGGTTCTGGCGGAAGCGGCCCTGCTTCCCCTTCAGCATGTCGGAGAGCGACTTGAGGGGGCGCTTTCCGCGACCCCGGATCGCCTTCGAGCGGCGTCCGTTGTCGAAGAGGGCGTCCACCGCCTCCTGCAGCATCCGCTTCTCGTTCCGGAGGATCACCTCCGGGGCGCGCATCTCGATCAGCTTCTTCAGCCGGTTGTTCCGGTTGATGACGCGGCGGTAGAGGTCGTTCAGGTCGGAGGTCGCGAAGCGGCCGCCGTCGAGGGGCACCAGGGGTCGCAGGTCCGGCGGAATGACCGGGACCACGTCGAGGACCATCCACTCGGGCCGGTTCCGCATGTCGGGCGTATCACCCGAATTGCGGAGCGCGTCCACGACCTTGAGCCGCTTGAGCTTCTTCTTCTTCCGGTGCTGCGACGTCTCGGTCGCGATCTCGTGGCGAAGCCAGTCGGCCAGGCGGTCCAGGCCGCGGTTGTCGCGGTTCTTGTCGGCCACCGGCTTCTCGGGGTGGTCGAGCTGCTTCAGCAGCGTGCGGACCGCCTCGGCCCCGATCTCGGCCTTGAAGGCGTCGTCGCCCTCGTCGCGGGCCTTGACCCGGAGGTCGTAGTACTCGTCCTCGTCGAGGAGGTCCAGGTACTCGACTTCCTGGTTCCCCGGGTTGGTCACCACGTAGTTGGCGTAGTAGATGACCTTCTCGAGGTCGCGCAGCGACATGCCGACCAGGTAGCCGAGCTGCGACGGAAGCGTCTTGAAGAACCAGATGTGGCAGACGGGGACCGCCAGCTCGATGTGGCCCATGCGCTCGCGCCGGACCTTCGAGAGGGTGACCTCGACGCCGCAACGGTCACAGACGTGACCGCGGAAGCGGATCCGCTTGAACTTCCCGCAGTGGCACTCCCAGTCCTTCACGGGGCCGAAGATGCGCTCGCAGAAGAGTCCGTCCTTCTCGGGCTTGAAGGAGCGGTAGTTGATCGTCTCCGGCTTCACGACCTCGCCGAAGGACCAGGACCGGATCTCGTCGGGAGATGCGATCCGGATCTGGATGAAGTCGAAGTCGGAGCCGCGGGTCTCGCGGGAACGTGGAAAGTCGATCATGTCAGTCGTTCCTCCCGAGGGTGACGGAGAGTCCGAGCGCCTGCAGCTCCTTCACGAGCACGTTGAAGGACTCGGGAACGCCGGGATCCGGCAGGTTCTCGCCCTTCACGATCGCCTCGTAGACCTTCGAACGCCCCGTGACGTCGTCGGACTTGACGGTCAGGATTTCCTGGAGGGTGTGGGCCGCGCCGTAGGCCTCGAGCGCCCAGACCTCCATCTCGCCGAAGCGCTGGCCGCCGAACTGGGCCTTTCCGGCCAGCGGCTGCTGCGTGACGAGGGAGTAGGGCCCGATGCTCCGGGCGTGGATCTTGTCGTCGACCAGGTGGGCGAGCTTCAGCATGTACATCTGCCCCACGGTGACGGGGGCGTCGAAGCGCCGGCCGCTCCGGCCGTCACGCAGCCAGATCTTCCCGTCGGGTCGGATCTCGGCGGCGGCCATGACCTCGACCGCTGCAGCCTCGAGCCCCGCCTTCGGGCTCTTCGCCCCGGCGAGGGCCGCGGCAGCAGGGAAGGCGTCGGCGATCTCAGCACCGCTCCGGGCCGCCATCTCCCTGGCCGCCTCGACCACGAAGTCGCGCAGGCGGTCGACGATCGTCGAGACCTCCTTCGGAAGCTTCGCGCCGAGCCAGACATCGAGGCTCCGGCCCAGGTCACGGATCCCGGCGCCCGCCCCGTTCGTGGAGGCCGCAGCCGCCGCCTCGGGAACGAGCCGCAGGGCCTCGATCAGGGCGCGCAGCTCCTCGGGGTCCCGGACCGGGGCCTCCGCGGAGAGACGACGTGCCCGACGGGTCCACTCGAGCCCCGCCACCTTGATCAGGAGCCCGATCTCGTCCTCCGAGGCCCCCTGGAAGACGGGGGTCTTCGCCTCGAAGCCCAGCACGCTCGCAGCCCACCCCATGTGGGTCTCGAGGATCTGGCCCACGTTCATGCGCGAGGGCACGCCGAGGGGGTTCAGGACGATGTCCACGGGGGAGCCGTCCGGAAGGAAGGGCATGTCCTCCTCCGGTGCGATCCGGGCAATGATCCCCTTGTTCCCGTGGCGCCCGGCCATCTTGTCGCCGACGGCGATCTTCCGCTTCTCGGCGATGTAGACCTTGACCAGCTGAACGACACCCGGGGGGAGCTCGTCGGGCTGGAAGACCTTGTCGATCTGGTCCTCGGTCCGGGCCTTGACCCCGTCCATGCGGTTCTGGGCGGCGTCGACCAGGCGCCGGATCCGCTCCGACACCTCCTTGTTCGCGACCTTCAGCGTAGCCAGGTCGACCTCGCGGAAATCCACCTTGCCGAGCTGGGCCGCGGTGAGCTTCGTCCCCTCGTCGAAGAGCGGCTCCACCGTCCCCTTCTTCAGGAAGAGGGCCACCGACTGGTTCGTCAGCAGCTCGACCAGCTCCTCGTTCCGGGCCTCGGCGATCCGGGTCAGCTCGTCCCGCTCCCACTGGCGGAGCTCCCCGATCCGGGCCCCGTGCTCCTTCTCGAGGAGGGGGTCGTCGATGCGCCGCGAGAAGACCTTGACGTCGATGACGTCGCCGGCCATTCCCGGGGGAACGCGCAGCGACGAGTCCTTCACGTCCTTCGCCTTCTCACCGAAGATCGCGGTGAGGAGCTTCTCTTCGGGCGAAAGCTCGGTCTCGCCCTTCGGGGTGATCTTTCCGCAGAGGATGTCACCGGCCTTGACCCGCGCACCGATCCGGACGACCCCGCGCTCGTCGAGGTCCACGAGCGCCTCCTCCGAGACGTTCGGGATCTCGCGCGTGATCTCCTCCATCCCCCGCTTCGTGTCGCGGACGTGGAGTTCGAGCTCCTGGATGTGGATCGAGGTCAGGACATCGTCCTTGACCAGCCGCTCCGAGAGCACGATGGCGTCCTCGAAGTTGTACCCGAACCAGGGCATGAAGGCCACGGTCAGGTTGCGTCCGAGGGCAAGCTCGCCGTGGTCCGTCGAGGCCCCGTCGGCCAGGATGTCGCCGGCCGCGACCTTCTGGCCCAGCTTGACCAGCGGCCGCTGGTTGATCGAGGTGTCCTGGTTCGTCCGCCAGTACTTCTTGAGCCGGTAGCGATCGAACTGTGCCAGCCGGGCGAGCGGCTCGTCTCCCTGCTTCGCGCCGCGGTTCCCGGTGTCGATGACGATCTCGTCGGCGGTCACGACGGTGACGGTCCCCCCGCGCTTCGCGGTGATCACGGCCCCCGAGTCCACTGCGACCTTCGCCTCGAGCCCGGTCCCCACCACCGGCGAGTCGGTGAAGAGAAGGGGCACGGCCTGGCGCTGCATGTTGGACCCCATCAGGGCCCGGTTCGCGTCGTCATGCTCCAGGAAGGGGATGAGCGCTGCGGCCACCGACACGAGCTGGTCGGTGGCGACGTCCATGAAGTCGATGTCCGCCGGTTCCAGGAGCGGGAAGTCACCCCGCTCCCTGCAGAGAACACGCGCGTTCACGAAGTTCCCCTTCTCGTCGAGGGGCGCGTTCGCCTGGGCGATCCGTGCCTCCTCCTCCTCGTTCGCCGAGAGCCAGACGATGTCGTCGGTGACCCGACCGTCGACCACGCGACGGTACGGGGTCTCCACGAAGCCCAGCTCGTTGACCCGCGAGTTCGTGGTCAGCGACGAGATCAGCCCGATGTTCGGCCCTTCCGGGGTCTCCACCGGGCAGAGGCGACCGTAGTGCGAGTAGTGCACGTCGCGGACCTCGAATCCTGCTCGCTCGCGCGAAAGACCACCCGGCCCGAGGGCCGAGACGCGCCGCTTGTGCGTCATCTCGCCGAGCGGGTTCGTCTGGTCCATGAACTGCGAGAGCTGCGATGAACCGAAGAAGGCCTGGATCACCGCCGAAACGGTCCGGGCGTTCACCAGGTCGTCGATGGAGATCTTGTCGGGGTCGGTGTTGATCGACATGCGCTCGCGCACGAGTCGGGCCATGCGCGAAAGTCCCACCGAGAGCTGGTTCGCGATGAGCTCGCCCACGGTGCGCACCCGGCGGTTCCCCAGGTGGTCGATGTCGTCGGTGAAGCCCCGTCCCTCCGACAGGTCGATCAGGTAGCGGAGGATCGCGACGAAGTCGTCCCGGGTCAGCACCGTCGTGCTCTTCGGCACCCCGAGCCCGAGCCGCTGGTTGATCTTGTAGCGCCCGACACGCCCGAGATCGTAGCGCTTGGGGTTGAAGAAGACCCGCTCCAGCGCCTGGCGGGCGGTCTCCACGTTCGGGGCGTCACCCGGCCGGAGGAGGGAGTAGATCGCGAAGAGCGCCTCCTCCTCGGAGTTCGTCGGGTCCTTCTGGATCGTCCGCTTCACGATGGGGCTCTCGCCCCGCTCGGATTCGACCCTCGAGGCATAGACCGTGATCTTCTTGAGCCCGGCCCGCTCGATCCGCTTCAGGACCTCGTCGGTGAGCTCGGTGCCGTGCTCGAGGAGGATCTCGCCGGACTCCTCGTCGACGATCTCCTCGGCAAGCACCGACCCGAGGAGCTCGGAGGCGGCTTGGAAGTGCGCCTTCACGAGCTTCACGGAGCGGGTGTCGTAGAAGAGCGCGTAGAGCTCCTCGTCGGTTCCGTAGCCGAAGGCGCGAAGGAGCGCGGTGGCCGGGAACTTCTTCTTCTTGTCGATGTGCACGTAGCACACGTCGTTGATGTCGATGGAGAACTCGACCCACGACCCCCGGAACGGGATGATCCGGGCCGAGTGCAGCCGGGATCCGTTGGGGTGGGTGTTCTCCTCGAAGACGACGCCGGGGGACCGGTGGAGCTGGCTCACCACGACGCGCTCCGCGCCGTTGATGATGAAGGTCCCGAGGTCGGTCAGGAGGGGGAGGTCGCCTAGGTAGACCTCCTTCTCGATGATGTCCTTCGGGCGCCGCTCGCCGTCGTCCAGCTCCTCCCACACGATGAGGCGCAGGACCGACTTGAGGGGCGCGGCGAAGGTCATGTCGCGCTCGATGCACTCCTCCACCGAGTACTTGGGCTCACCAAGGGTGGCCGAGACGTACTCGAGGGTGAAGTTCTCGTTCGCGTCGGAAATCGGGAAGATCTCGCCGAAGACTCGGTCGAGGCTGAAGTCCCACTTGCGCTCCGGATCGTCCTCCTGCTCGATGAGCTTCTCGAAGGAACGGAGCTGGACGTCCAGCAGGTCCGGCATCGGCATGACCGGCTGGAGCTTCGCGAAATTGATGATGGGCCGGGCGGAGGTACGAGCTTCCAACGGGATCCCCCCTTCTCGATCCGGCGGCGTCCCTCTCGGGCGCCCCGGTCACGTGGACATGAGGATGGGTCAAGCACGGAAATCCCCGGCGCCCATCTGGCACCGAGGATCCATCCGCGGAGGAGGAACGGCCGGTGGTCGGCGCGCCCCCCTCTTCCGGAGGCGGCCGGGGAGGTGCACGCGGGCACCTCCCCGGTTCGTCTCCGTCCCCGGAGCCATCAACCCCGGGGCGCGGGAAAAGCTCCCGCAGCTTACTTCAGCGCGACCTTCGCGCCCTGCTCCTCGAGCTTGGCCTTGATCTGCTCGGCCTCGTCCTTGGAGACGGCCTCCTTCACCGGGGCGGGGGCGCTCTCGACCAGGTCCTTGGCCTCCTTCAGCCCCAGCGAGGTGATCTCGCGGACCACCTTGATGACCTGGATCTTCTTCTCGCCGGCCGACTCGAGGACGACGTCGAACTCGTCCTTCTCCTCGGCAGCCGCCTCGCCACCACCGGCGCCGCCGGCCACGGCCACGGGGGCGGCGGCAACGGCGGTCACGTTGAACTTCTCCTTGAACGCGTCGACGAACTCGGACAGCTCGAGAACGGTCATGTTCCCGATGGTGTCGAGCAGCTCTTCCTTGTTGTACGCCATCTTCCTGACTCCTTGGTTTCCCGGGTGCGACGCCGGGTGTGTCGTTCCATCTTCCCGCGAACCCAGGGGTCCGCCCGTCCGGACGGCCCTCTCGCGGTGCTCGAAAGGTTGCGGACCGGGGCGTTACCCGGCCGCCTTCTTTTCGCGAAGGGCGTCCAGCAGACCCGAGGTCTCCTGGAGCTTCGCTTCCAGCACCGCGGCCAGTGCGGCCATCGGCGCCTCAAGCGCCCCCGCGAGCTCCGCGAGGAGCTGCTCCTTGGGCGGGAGCTTCGCCAGCCGGTCGAACTGACCCGCGGCGACCACCTTCTCGTCGAGAAGTCCGACCTTGAACACGGGGCGATCCCCGTGCGCCTTGGCGAACTCCGAAAGCGCCTTCGCAGGCGCGACCGGCTCGTCGTCGATCACGATGACGCCGGTGGGGCCCTTGAGCTGCTCCAGCAGCTCGTCGTGGGCCAGGTCGAGCTCCTCGAGCACGCGGACCACGAGGCGGTTCTTCACCACCACGTACTCGGCCCCGACCCCCCTGAGCTCCCTCCGCAGTCGCGTCATCGCCTTCACGTTCAGACCGGAGAAATCGGTCAGGTAGAAGACCGGCGACTGCCGGACCCGCTCGGTGAACTCGGCGACGAAGGTCTCCTTGTCGGTGCGCTTCATCAGGCCCTCCGGCGGTACAGGTTCGGGTCCACGGCCACGCCGGGGCCCATCGTGCTGGCCACCGTGACGCTCTGGACGTAGCTCCCCTTGGCGGCGGCCGGGCGGGCGCGAACCACCGAGTCCATGAAGGCCCCGAGGTTCTCGGCGAGCTGGTTCACATCGAACGACACGCGCCCGATCGGGGCGTGCACGTTCCCGGTCTTGTCGACGCGGTACTCGATCTTTCCGGCCTTGATCTCGGAAACCGCGCGGCCAACGTCGAAGGTCACGGTGCCGGCCTTCGGCGTCGGCATCAGCCCGCGGGGGCCGAGGACCCGTCCGAGCGGACCGACCTTCCCCATCTGGTCCGGCGTCGCGACCATCACGTCGAAGTCGAGCCAGCCCTCCTGGATCTTCTGGACGTAGTCGGAGCCCACGAAGTCGGCTCCGGCCTCCTTCGCCTCCTGGGCCTTGTCGCCGTCGGCGATCACGAGCACCCGGACTTCCTTCCCGGTGCCGTGCGGGAGGACCACCGTCCCCCGGACGATCTGATCCGCCTTCCGGGGGTCCACGCTCAGGCGCGTGGCCACCTCGACGGTCTCGTCGAACCGGGCGAAGGAGAGCTCCCGCACCAGTTCCAGCGCCTCGTCGGGCTGGAACCGCACGCCCCTGGGCACCTTCTCCAGGGCGTCACGGTACTTCTTCCCCTGCTTTGGCATCGTTCTCGAGCCGACTCATGGACATCCTCCCACCCCTGGCGGCTCGCAGCGGGTGGTTCGGCGGATGCCGGTCCGGGGCTTCCGGAACTCCGGGAACCCCGACGGAAAGGGAGATCCGGTGCGGTCGCCTCAGTCGGCGACCTGGATCCCCATGGAGCGGGCGGTGCCCGCGATCATCCGGACCGCAGCGTCCAGGTCGGCCGCGTTCAGGTCCGGGAGCTTGGTCTCGGCGATCTCCCGGAGCTGCGCCCCGGTCACCGTCGCGACCTTGTCACGGTTCGGAACCCCGGAGCCCTTCGCGATCCCCGCCGCCTTCCTCAGGAGCACCGCCGCGGGCGGTGTCTTCGTGATGAAGGTGAACGAACGGTCGGCGAAGACCGTGATCTCGACGGGAATCGTGGTCCCCATGTGCTGCGAGGTCTGCGCGTTGAACTGCTTGCAGAACTCCATGATGTTCACGCCGTGCTGGCCCAGCGCCGGCCCCACCGGGGGAGCCGGGTTGGCCTGGCCACCCGTCACGTGAAGCTTGATGAATCCGACTACCTTCTTCGCCATGGTTCAATCGCCCCGCTGATGTGCCCCCGGGACCTCAGTAGCCCTTGAGCTGCGTGAAATCGAGCTCCACCGAAGTGGGACGCCCGAAGAGGGATACCTCCACCTTGACCTTCCCCTTGTCGGCGAAGACTTCCTGTACCGTACCGGAGAAGTCCGTGAAGGGCCCCTGCGTGATCTCCACCACCTGTCCCGCGTGGAAGGGCACGTCCTGCACGTCGGCCTCTTCCGCCCCGGTCTCGATGCCGAGGATCTTGTTCATCTCCTCCTCGCGGAGGGGTCGCGGGTCGCCGGTTCCGGCACCCACGAACTTGATCACACCCTGCACGCCGTTGATCAGGTGCTGGGTGCGCTCGTTGTAGACCATCCGGACCAGGACGTATCCCGGGTAGAGGCGACGGGTGACCTGCACCCGCTTTCCGTTCCGGATCTCGGTGACCTCCTGGGTCGGAACGAGAACCTCCTGGATCTGCTTCTCCTCCGGCGTCTCGCCCGCTTCCGCGTCGATCTTCTGCTGAATCAGGCGCTGGACCTTGTTTTCGTGGCCCGAATAGCTCTGGACCGCGTACCACGCTGCTTCTGCCATGACTCGGGCCTCAGGCGCCGAAGATTCCCATGATCACGTCGATGAAGAACCGGGAGGCGATGTCCATCAGCCAGATCACGAGGGATACGAGGAGGCAGAAGATGATCACCACCAGTGTGGCGTTCTTGAGCTGGGGCCAGTCGGGCCAGGTGACCCGCTGGAGTTCGACCCAGCACTCCTGCACGAATTCGCCCGTGCGCTTGATCTGCGACATCTTCTTCCGCCGGCCTTACTTGGTTTCCTTGTGGGCCGTATGCTTCCGGCACCGGGGGCAGAACTTCCGGTACTCCACCCGCTCGGGGTGGAGCCGCTTGTTCTTCGTCTGGTGGTAGTTCCGCTCCTCGCAGTCAGGGCAGGCGAGGGTGATCTTGTCGCGGGGCATCGTCCTTCCTCACGGTTCGTCGTTTTCGGTGCCGGTCACGGCCAACCTCCCCGGCGCCGCCCGCGCTGGACGGGGGGCACCGGGGAGGCCGTCGGGGACCGGCGGGTCCCCCGAGGGGGGTTCGGCCTTCGTCAGTCGAGGATCTCGGTGACGACGCCGGCGCCGACGGTGCGGCCGCCCTCGCGGATCGCGAAGCGCAGCTCCTTCTCCATCGCGATGGGGGCGATCAGCTCCACCTCCATCTGCACGTTGTCGCCCGGCATCACCATCTCCACGCCCGCAGGCAGGTTCGCCGATCCCGTCACGTCCGTCGTCCGGAAGTAGAACTGCGGACGGTATCCGTTGAAGAACGGCGTGTGGCGCCCACCCTCTTCCTTCGTGAGCACGTACACCTCCGCCTTGAACTTCGTGTGCGGGTTGATCGACCCCGGCTTCGCCAGCACCATCCCCCGCTCGATCTCCTCCTTCTTCACCCCCCGCAGCAGCAGCCCCACGTTGTCGCCGGCCTGGCCCTCGTCCAGCAGCTTCCGGAACATCTCCACCCCGGTCACCACCGTCTTCGTCCCCTTCGCCGCCGACAGCCCCACCATCTCCACCTCGTCCTGCACCTTCACGATCCCTCGCTCGATCCGCCCCGTCGCCACCGTCCCGCGACCCGTGATCGAGAACACGTCCTCCACCGGCATCAGGAACGGCTTGTCGATCGCACGCTCCGGCTGCGGAATCCACGTGTCAATCGCGTTCATCAGCTCCGTGATCTTCGACCCCCACTCCGACTCCGGATCTCCCGACTCCAGCGCCTTCAGCGCCGAGCCCCGGATCACCGGCGTGTCGTCGCCCGGGAAGTCGTACTCGCTCAGCAGCTCCCGCACCTCGAGCTCCACCAGCTCCAGCAGCTCCTCGTCGTCCACCATGTCGCACTTGTTCAGGAACACCACCACGTACGGCACGTTCACCTGCCTCGCCAGCAGGATGTGCTCCCGCGTCTGCGGCATCGGTCCGTCCGCCGCCGACACCACCAGGATCGCTCCATCCATCTGCGCCGCACCCGTGATCATGTTCTTCACGTAGTCCGCGTGCCCAGGGCAGTCCACGTGCGCGTAGTGACGAATCTCCGTCTCGTACTCCACGTGCGACGTCGCAATCGTGATCCCGCGCTCACGCTCTTCCGGCGCCTTGTCGATGTTGTCGAACGACACGAACTCCGCCAGCCCCTTCGCCGCCTGGATCTCCGTGATCGCCGCCGTCAGCGTCGTCTTCCCGTGGTCCACGTGTCCGATCGTTCCCACGTTCACGTGCGGCTTCGTACGCTCGAACTTTGCCTTGCCCATGATTCGCCTCGTGGCTCCTGAACTCTTCTGATCGATTGCGTCCGCCGCGCCGCCGGGGCGCAGGTCGGATCTTCGCGTGATGCGCGAAAGCTCCGGGAGGGAATTGAACCCTCGACCTCTTCCTTACCAAGGAAGCGCTCTACCACTGAGCTACCGGAGCGACGCGTATGGCGTCCGGGCCCGGAGGCCCGTCCAGAGCGGGAGACGGGACTCGAACCCGCGACCCTCAGCTTGGAAGGCTGATGCTCTAGCCAACTGAGCTACTCCCGCACTTCTTCTGGCCGACCCCCGGTTTCCCGGGTCAGGCTTCCGACCCCGGTTCCCCGGAGCCGGGTTCCAGCGCGGCCATGGTGGGGGCAGGATTCGAACCTGCGAAGGCATGAGCCGGCAGATTTACAGTCTGCTCCGTTTGACCGCTTCGGTACCCCA
>JBJHBX010000040.1:0-480 GCA_050485725.1 Gemmatimonadales bacterium
TGGTTCGCGGCAACCGAGAACCCCTCCCGCCATTCCGAAAGGGGGAAGGTGTGGGTGACGAGGTCACCCACCCGCTCTCGGTGGTCCAGGAGGAGCCGGTGCGTGATCTCGAACGAGTGACGGGTCGCACCCTCCCAGGCCTCCCAGCCGTGCCCCACGAAGCCCTTCACCACGAGCTCCCGGGCCCAGAGAAAGGTCAGATCGAGCTTCGGGATCCGGGCGGCGCAGCCGAGCATCACGAGCGTCCCGCGCGGCGCCGTCCACCGGAGCGCCTGTTTCAGCGAACCGCCGTTCCCGACGCAGTCGAAGACCACGGGGAAGCCCCCGCCCGAGAAGACCTCGTCGCCGAGGAGGGGCTGGTACGCCCGGCTCCCGGTGGCAATGAGGGCCTCCCGGGCCTCGAGGCCGGGCTTCACGACGTTCGTTGCGCCCAGGGCCCGGGCCATTTCCGCTTCGTGGGCCCGCTTCGTCTGGGCCGTG
>JBJHBX010000040.1:490-13556 GCA_050485725.1 Gemmatimonadales bacterium
CGTGATCGACCCCCGGAAGCCCATGGCGCGGAGTGCCCAGATGACCCCCATGGCAATGGGGCCGCTCCCGATCACGAGGACATCCTCGTCGGGGTGGACCATACCCCCGCCGCGGCCCGCGTTCAGGACCGCGTGCACCCCGATCGAAAGGGGCTCGGTGAGGACCGCGACCCGGTCGGGAAGGGCGTCGGGAACCGGGAAGAGCTGCGCCTCGTGCGCTACCATGCGGGGACCGAAACCTCCGGGCAGGTCGCGGTGGTAACCGATGGTCAGACCGTGCGATAGCGGCGTGCGTCCCGGTACCTCAGGGCCCTCTTCGCCTGCGTGTTCACAGGTCGCGGGTCGCCCTTCCCGACACGACGGGCATGCGCGCTCCTCCGGGTACCCGCGCACCTCGCATCCCAGGAAGGGGTCCACTGACACTCGCTGTCCCGGCTCGAACCCCCGAACCCCGGGCCCGACTTCGCGCACCCGGGCCAGGATCTCGTGGCCAAGCACCGCGGGGAACGAGCCGAAGGGCTCGAGGGCCGGACTCGCGGCGTAGCTGACGGTGCCCAGGTCCGTGCCGCAGATGCCGCAGGCGACGACGTCGAGGGCCACCCAGCCGTGGGCGAGCTCGCCGGGACGCGGCACCCCGGGCTCGGGCACCTCGGTGAAGCGAAGGGACCCCAGGGGGCCCAGGACGGCGGCCTCCGTGAGCCGTCCGAGGGTCTTCGTGCGCAGGAATCCCGCCGGGGAGACCTGGAAGCGGAGGGCACGCATCAGATCAGCGAATCCGAATCATGGTTCGTATTGACCCGACCCCCGGGACGCGCCGGTCGGCCGGGTCGGGGGTCAGAAGGCATCGAGGAGCCGGAAGTCGCCGATCCCCATGGGCGGGTCGAACCCGGGAACGGGAAGCTGTGCGCCGGGAAGGCGACCCTCGAGGAGGAGGGAGGCCGCAAGCGCCGGGTTCAGGACCCCGGGCTCTCCCGGCTCGACGGAAGTCGATACCCGCTCCACCAACACCGGCTCCGCACCCACTCGCCAGCGACCGGTGTTTTCCGGAAGTTCCGGATCGACCAGGGCGAGACCCGTTCCCTCGCTGGCGCCCAGGCGGCCCAGGACCCCGGGCACGTCGAGGATCCGGACCATGGGCCCCCGGAGCACGGTGGCGGACTGGAACCAGAGCTCGCGGGTGCTCCCCGTGCCGGGAAGCCGGGGGTTGGCGAGCACCTGCTCGAAGCGCTCGCCGGGCCGGGCGTCGTAGGTCACCTCGCGCCAGGCGTCACGCTGGGCCGCGAGCCAGCCGAGCGCGGCGCGATAAGCATCGCCGTCTTCGACGAGAAGCTCCGCGATCCGGAACGCGTGCCCCCTGCCCCCGGAGAGACGTGCGACCCGCCCCAGCAGGTACCCCGACCACGCCGCGGGCCCACCGCCCCCGCCCGTACCCCAGGCGGGCCTCCGGATTCCGAAGGCGATGGGCGCATTCTGAAGGACCGCCTCCCAACGCCGGGCGCTCCGCACGACGTGCCCGTGGCACAGGGGCCCCAGGGCTTCGTGAATCCCCGGCAGCTCCTCGCCCGACGACGAGATCCGCTCCACCCGCTCCATACCCGGAAAGAGAGGAAGTCCCTCGGGCGGGAAGCGGTACCGGTGGAGCTCTCCGGCCAGCCCAAAGCCAAGTCGGGCATAGAAATCGACGCGGAAGGGGTAGAGCGCCGAGAGCAGGTCGCCCCGGTCTCGCCCGATCCGGAGGGCAGCCCGTGTCATGGCCGAACCGAGCCCTCTTCGCCGCGCGTGGGGGGCCACGGCCACCCCGGCCACCCCGAGCACGGGGAGCGGTCGCCCGAAGACCCGCACGGTCAGCGAGAGGGTGCGGAGTGCCCCGTCGACACGCCCGTTCGACTCGACGAGCCAGCAATCCTCCCACCCGCCCCAGGGCCCGCCGTCGCGCAGCGCCTCCGCCCGGTCCGCGGCGGTCCGCTTGCCGGGAAAGGCCAGGGCCCAGAGCTCCGCCAGGGCGGCGATGTCGTCGGGCGTGGCGCGCCTGAGCGGGGTCGTGTCAGTCTCCATGACCGGAAAGGGTACATGGCGCGTGGGGGCGGGGCCACCCTTGCCCCGGGAAGCCCGGCGGCCCGCTCGGAACCCGGCGGGCAAGGGGCGGACCACCGGACCGGATCCGGGGGTAGCAGGAGCGCGTGCCAGGGGCCCCCGGGTGGGCGCCATTCCTGTACGGGCCAGGTACGGGCCAGGCACGGGCCAGGTGACCCCCCCAAGGAGGCTCCCGAATGAAGACCGCCGTCGTCGCCGGACTCAGGACTCCCTTCGCCCGGGCCGGGACCCTTCTCCGGGATCTCCCGGCGGTTGAACTCGGGAAGGTGGCCGTCCGGGAACTCCTTGCGCGGGCGGACCTTCCGGGCGAGGCGGTGGATCAGCTCGTCTTCGGCACCGTGATCCACGATCCGCACGCCGGAAACATCGCGCGCGAGGTCGGCCTCGGCGTCCTTCCCCCCTCGGTCCCCGCCCACACCGTGTCGCGGGCCTGCGCCTCGGCGAACCAGGCCATTGCCGACGGGGTGGGGCTGATCGAGCTGGGCCAGGCCGACATCGTCGTGGCCGGGGGTGCGGAGTCGCTTTCCAGGATCCCGATTACGGTCGGGGACCGGCTGGCGCAGGCGCTGATCACGGCGTCCAAGGCGAAGTCTCTGAAGGGACGGGTCGGCGCCTTCTCGGGGCTCCGCCCCCGCGACCTCCTTCCCGAGCAGCCCCAGATTGCCGAACCGACCACTGGAGAGTCGATGGGCGAGGCGGCCGAGCGAATGGCCAAGGAGAACGGCATTACCCGCGAGGCGCAGGACGAGTGGGCGCTGCGGTCGCACCGCCTGGCGGCGGCCGGGGTCGAGGATGGCCGGATCGGGGCCGAGGTCTGCACGGTCTACGTCCCCCCGGGCTTCGAGACGGTGGTCGAGGCGGACAACGGGATCCGGAAGGACACATCCCTCGATGCCCTCTCCGGCCTCCGGCCCGTCTTCGACCGGGAGTTCGGGTCGGTCACGGCCGGGAACGCCTCGCCCCTGACCGATGGCGCGGCCGCAGTGGTCCTGATGAGCGAGGAGGCCGTGGATGCCCACGGCGTCGAACCCCTGGGCTGGATCCGGAGCTACGCCGTCACCGCCCTCGACCCCGCGCAGCAGCTCCTCCAGGGCCCCGCCTACGCGGCCCCGCTCGCCCTCGAGCGCGCCGGTATCACGATGGCCGACGTTGAGCTGATGGAGATGCACGAGGCCTTCGCATCGCAGGTGCTCTCGAACCTCCAGGCGCTGGCGTCCGACACCTTCGCCCGCGACGTCCTGGGCCGGTCGAAGGCCACCGGCCACCCCGAGATCGAGCGGATCAACGTGATGGGCGGCTCGATCGCCATCGGGCATCCCTTCGGCGCCACGGGTGCCAGGATCACGACGACGCTCCTGAACGAGATGGCGCGCCGTGACCTCGAATGGGGCCTGCTGACCGTGTGCGCGGCAGGCGGGCTGGGGCTCGCGATGGTGGTCCAGCGCGCCTGACCGGCGCCGAGCGCAGGTCGGAGAGGCGGAAGGGCAGAGGAGGCTCCGGCGGTTTTCTTGCGGGCTGCAAGTCACAGTCGAACCGGGAGTTGGGGGCATGGTGTCGTGGCGGATGGGGCTCATGGTGCTGCTCGTGGTTCTCGCGATGGCGTTCCCCGTCGATGCGGAGGCGCAGGTCCGGCTCCCGGGCGCACCGGAGCGCGAGCGCCAGGAGGCGCTGCTTCCCGATGCAGGGGTCGTCGAGATCTCCGCCGAGCTCCGGCAGCGGCTGGGGCTCTTTCCCGAGATCCCCGGCTTCCGGGTCGCGCGCCTCTTCCTGCGGGACCGAGGGGATGCGGTCCTCGAGATCGAGTGGGTCGAGGCCGGGGCGGTCGTTCGCGACCGCCGCCTCCTTGACGCCTCCGCCCTGGAGGCGCTGCGGCGGGGGCTTGCGGCCGAGGTGGAGCTGGCGGGTCTCCGCGCCCTCGAGTCCCGCGAGGGGCGGGGCGGCCTCGTGCTGGGCCACACCCTGCTGGGGCTCGGCTACCACGGATGGGCGGTTCCCGTTGCCCTGGACGTGAGTTCGTCGCAGGGGGCGGTGGCGGCCTACCTCCTGACCGCCGGCGCCTCGTTCTACGTCCCCTATGCCCTGACCCGCGGTCGGGGCGTGACCGAGACGCACCGGGGACTGTCGCTCTACGGCGGGACGCGGGGGATCCTGACCGGCGTCCTCCTGGGCGACGTGGTCGCCGGCGACCGCGATCATGGAGGCGGCTCCAACCGGGCGCGCCTCGCGGGGGGCGTCGTGGGAGGCGCGCTGGCCGGGACGCTGGGATTCGTGGCGGTGGATCGATGGCGGCCCCCGCCCGGCGACGCCGAGCTGTGGGGGGCCTTCGGTGACGGGGGGTTCCTCGCCGGTGCGGCCGTGGCATACCTCGCGGGGCCCTATCGCGACCATGAAGTCGAACGCCGTGAGGGGGACCTCGTGCTGATCGAGACCCGGACCCGGAACCGTCGCCTCGGTCACGCGGTCACGGTGGCCGGGCACGGCGCGGGTCTCGCGACGGGGTACTGGCTTGCCGGACGGCGGAGCTACTCGTCCGGCGACGTGTCGGTGCTCAGGAGCGTCGCCGTGCTCGGCATCCAGTCCGGCGCCACCGTGGCCCGCCTGGGCGGGGCCGACGACGGAATTCCCTACGTGGCCGGGATGCTGGCGGGGGGTGTTGCCGGCACGGTGGCGGGAGACCGCTGGGTCGGAGCCCGCGGGCTTGGCGTGGGCGAGGGACTGCTCGTGAATGCAGGGCACCTGGCCGGTTCAGCCACGGCGCTCGGGATCACCTACCTCGTGGTGGACCAGGTCGACGGGAACGAAACCGCGCTCCTGACCGCCTCAACCCTGGGGGGCTTCCTGGGCGCGGGGCTCGTCTGGCGTGCCGTTGCGGACGACGCACCCCGTCGTGACGCAGGCGCCGCCGGGCGAGCCGCCACCTCGGGACGCCCCGGCGACGGCGTCCGGGTGGAGCTCCACTCGCTCGGGGTGCTCACGGGCGTCCTGGGCGGGAACGCGTCCGGCGACGCATCTCCCTGGCTCACGATCCGGTTCTGACGGCGCGCGCTTCCGGGGCGCCGGACTCGGTCAGGGGACGACGTCGAGGGGCCGGGCCACCCGGATCCCCTTCTGACCCCTGAGTCCCTGGATGCGGTCGGCCAGCGGGCGCGCGGAGATCTCGACGCTGTCGCCCACCAGGGGCGCATGAAGGAGGTGCACGCGCCCCTCGTGGAGCAGCGCGAACCCGGTATGGGCAATGTCGAGGCCGTCGACAGTGCTCACGGCGGCGATGATGTCGCCGTTCCGGATCCCCCCCTCCACCGCGGCGATCCGGTCCTCGGGAACGAAGCGGCGCTCGCCGGCGCTCAGCCTTGCCTCGACGGCGCGGATCGCGTCGACAAGGGCGGGATCCTCGCCCAGCTGCCGATAGGCGCCGGGATTCGAGGACATGAAGTGGATGGGACGCGCATCGACGATTCCGTCGAGCTCGGCGGTCACGTCGGCCACGAGCCCGGTGGCGACGGCGTGGTCGAGCCACTCGGTGAAGTAGTGGAGGCGGCTGGCGTAACCGTCGATCCGGGCCTCCCGGTAGCGAAGCGCCGTGAGCAGCTCCCGGTAGCGATCCCGGAAGGCGCGTCCCTCGGTGCTCTCGGGCTCTTCACTTGCGGCGAGTCCCGTTTCGCGCACGAGGTGGGCAAGCACCAGCACCTGCTCGACGAAGGTCACGCAGTCGAAGGTCCGGAGGTTCACCACCAGGCGCTCCTCGCCCGGGAGTTCCAGGGTGCCGGGCTCGTAGGGGGCCCCCACGAAGGTGGTGCCGAGGATGGCGGCGATCTCTCCAACCGGCAGGGCCGAGAGCCCCTGTGCCCGGGCCCAGGCCACCGTACCCGCGGCGATGGCCCAGTCGCGCTCCGTTTCGTGCATGGGAGCCCCGTCGTCGGCGGGCTCAGGGGGCAGATCGAGCACCGGGCCGGCGTAGCTGAAGCCCCCGGCGACCGGATCCTGCCCTTCCCCGTGCGCGAGCTGGGCGACTTCGGCCGGGGGCGGACCGCCATCGTCGGGGGCCGGCGCCCCCTCACCACTCGCTCCGCATCCCGTGGCAAGGAAGAGGGCAACGCAGAGAGGAAATCCCCGACGGCCCGGAAGGAGTCGGGGGGACCCCGGGCGTGCGGTGTGCGAAGGCGCGACGATTCTCATGTTCCCATCAGTCCGTTCTCAAGACGCCGGCCGGCGTGTTCGAGGGTGAAACTCCAAGGTGCACCCTTTCGTCGTTCAGGGGTAGGAGGCGCGAGTCGGGCGGTTCTTCACCTTCGGACCGCCCCGGCGCCCCCGGCCGGAGGGGCGCGGAATGGAAACTCACCTGGAGAACCACATGCCGTACCCCGATCTACTCGTGCAGCCCATGCGGGACGACCTCACCCGCCTCGGATTCCGTGAGCTTCGCAGCGCGGACGACGTCGACGACATTCTCTCGAACGTGTCGGGCCCCGTCCTCGTCGTGGTGAACTCCGTGTGCGGATGTGCCGCGGGCGCGCTGCGGCCCGCCGTTGCCATGTCGCTCCGGAGCGAGGTGGTCCCGCCGATGCTGACGACGGTCTTCGCAGGCCAGGACCTGGATGCCACCGCCCGGGCGCGGGAGTACTTCACGGGTTACCCCCCGTCCTCCCCGTCGGTTGCGCTCCTCGTCGATGGCGAGCTCGTCTACATGATGGAACGTCACCAGGTGGAGGGCCGCGGGCCCCAGGCCATTGCGGCAGACCTCGAGGCCGCCTACCGGGAGCACTGCGGCGAGACCGTCTGACCGCCGCCGTCCACCGCCGATGCACCCCAACCCCTGACCAGGACGACCCCGATGGACGAACGGACCCGCGAGGCCTACACCGACAGGTTCAAGGCCCGCATCGAGGAATGGGAAGCGAAGCTGGATCAACTGGGCGCCCGGGCGAAGCGCGCGGAGGCCGACCTCCGGCTCAAGCTTTCCGACGACGAATCCGATCTCCGGAAGCGCATCGACGAGGCCCGGGACCGGCTTCGCGAGCTCCAGGCCGCCTCGGGCGAGGGGTGGGAGGAGGTGAAGTCCGGCGCCGAGCGGATCTGGAACGATGTCCGGGCGGCGTGGGAGCGCAGCGCGAACCGCGGGGATGCAGGGGGTGCCGGCGGGGAAGGGTCCGCCGGTGGAAGCCCGCCCGGATCCGGCGACCCCGGTTCCGGCGCGGGCTGACGGTCCTCGATCAGAGGATCGTCTTTCCGAGCGCGCTCTCGATCAGGCGAAGGCCCACCTGGGCCGTGCGGTTCCGGGCGTCGAGGACCGGGTTCAGCTCGACCAGCTCGAATCCCACCAGGTGCCCGGATCGCGCGACCTTCTCGCAGATCAGGTGGGCTTCGCGGTAGGTGAAGCCCCCCTCCACGGGGGTTCCGACGCCGGGCGCCACCATCGGATCCAGCGCATCGAGGTCGAAGGAGACGTGGAACCCGGCGGTGCCGTCGGAGACCCGTGCGATCGCCTCGTTCACGCAGGCCGTGAGGCCGCGCTCGTCGACCTCCGACATCGTGAAGACCCGGATGCCGGCGTCACGCACCGCCTCCTGCTCGCGGGGATCGATCTGGCGGGCGCCGATGACCGCCACGTGCCGGGGGTCCACCGCGGGGGTGCCGGCAGCGAGCGCGAGGAGCTCCGGCGCGCCCCTTCCGGTCAGCACCGACAGGCTCATTCCGTGGATGTTCCCGCTGGGTGTGATCTCGGGGGTGTTCATGTCGGTGTGGGCGTCGACCCAGAGCAGCCCGATCGCCTCGCCCCGCGCCCGGTAGTGGTCGGCCACCGCCGCCGCCGTGCCCATGGTCAGCGAATGATCACCACCCAGCACGAGCGGAAAGGCGCCGGCTTCGAGCGCCTCCATCAGGAGCTCCCGACTCCTTGAGCAGACCCGCACGATCTCGTCCAGGAAGCGGGCGCCGGACGCTCCCACCGAGAGCCCCTCGGGCCCTGGCGCGTGGACCGTGCCCACTTCGCGCAGGCGGCACCCGAGCGCCTCCACGGCTTCGGTGACCCCGGCGATCCGGAGCGCCGAAGGGCCCATGTCGACCCCGCGTCGGCCGGCGCCCAGGTCGAGGCTCACCGAGAGGAGGCCGACCTCCCGTGGGGTGGTTCCACCAGCCTGGTGCATCAATCCCTTCCCGAGCCGAGCTGGCGCGATGCCTCGCGCTTCCGGCGCTTTGCATCCCGTGCACTCTCGCCCGGGTACCGGACGGACACCTCGACCCCTCCCATGAGCGCGAAGCCGGTGATCCTGAGCACCGGGGCGTCGGCGACCGGTGCAGGCATGTCGGGTCCACCGGACTCCTCCTCGAAGCCCCCCATGAAGGCGAACCCGTCGGTCTCGACCCGGACGCCCGGGGGCACCAGGACCTCGACACCTCCCATGACCGCCGCGGCAAAGACCCGCGTCTCGCCGGGGGAGAAGAGCGCCTCCCTGAAATCGAGCTCGACGCCGCCCATGCATGCCACGGCCCGGATGCTCCTGGCGGGGCTCCAGCTCCCCTTCCGGACCCGGGCGCTCCAGATCGCGACCTCGGTCTGGCGCTCCGCGGGTGGGGACGGGTTCCGGCGCACCAGCCCGGCCCTGGACGCCGACGACGCCGAGGCTCCCACGTCGAGGGCCATGCCCTGGGCCTCTCCCGACGAGCCGGAGCCCTGGGCCGCCAGCGCCGTCCCCTCGAGGGGCGGGAGGTCGGCAAGGAGCCGGCGAAGCTCCTCGCGGGTCCGTGACTGGTGCGCGAGCTCCACCCTGCGCTCGAATTCGCCGATCTCGATGCGGTCCTGGGCGTAGTGTTCGACCAGCGCCTCGACGACGCCGTCGCGGTCGAGCGGTCGTGCTGCATCGGCGTTCAACTCGTCACCCTCCTCCCGTCGGCGACGGGAAAGCGCCGGTCCCCCGCAGGGGCCGGACGGTCGTCACTCGCGCCCGGCGCCCGTTCCCAGACCGGCACACCATCGACATACGTGGCAGCGACCTGCAGCGTGGTGAACCGCTCCTCGGGGCCAAGATCGAAGGGGGAGCGATCGAGCACAACGAGGTCCGCGCGCTTCCCGGGCTCGATGCTTCCCGTTTCACCGTCGAAAAAGGCCGCTCTCGCCGCATCGAGGGTCAGCGCCCGGAGCCCTTCATCGACGGAAATCCGCTCGGCCGGGGTCCACGCCTCCGCATCGCCGGCCAACCCCGACACCGACCTTCGGACCGCCGCGTCAAGGGCGACCCGGGGGTCCATGGGCGACACGGTCCAGTCCGATCCGAAAGCCAGCCGGGCACCCACGTCGAGCATCGTCCGGAACGCGAAGGTCCTGGCCTCGCGTGCCTCTCCGAGTCGGTTCCTGACGTGGGGCGCATCGTCCAGCAGCTGGGCCGGCTGCATGGAGCAGACCATGCCCGGGTGCGCGAGCCGGCGCGGGAGCCCGGGCGCCAGGTGCTGGGCATGCTCCACCCGAAGCCGAAGGTCCCGCCCGGGGAACCGCCTCAGGATCTCCCCGTAGACCTCCGCGAGCCAGGTGAGAGCGGCGTCTCCGATGGCATGGACGATCGGCTGCAGGCCCAGCGCCGTGGCGTCGGCAAGCCCCCCACGCAACTCGTCGAGGTCGCATACCGGACCGCCGCGAGACCCGGGAACCAGAAGGTAGTCGTCCAGGAACCACGCCGTGCCGGCGCCCACGGTGCCGTCGACGAAGGCCTTCACGGAGCCCCACCGGAGGCGCTCGTCTCCACCCCCTTCCTCGGCGATCATCGCCTCCAGGCGGAGGCGGTCGGACAGGGGCACCGCGGCCGAGATCCGGATCGGTACGTGTCCGTCCGCCGCGAGGCCGCGAAGGGTCCCGAGCGAGGCCCAGCTCTCGTCCGCGCTCTGGAGCGCCCCCATGTCGTGCACCTGCGTGATGCCGTGGCTCGCGGCATGTTGCATGGCCGCCCGCAGCGCCGCGATCCGTTCCGCCTTCGACGGCGGGGGCACCACGCAGGAGACGAGGTCCAGGGCAGTCTCCCGGAGAATGCCGGTCAGTTCGCCGGTGGCCGGGTCCCGGTCCAGGCGGCCGCCCGGCGGGTCGGGCGTGTCGCGCCCCAGGCCGGCGCGTCGCAGCGCCTCGGTATTCGCGACCGCCACGTGCATGTCGCTTCGAAGCACGAAGGCCGGATGCTCGGGGGCAGCCCGGTCCAGCCAGCTTCGGTCCGGCAGCCCTCCGCCCCACGAGGTCTCGTCCCATCCACCGCCGAGCACCCAGCTTCCCGCGGGGAGGAGATGCGCCCGGTCCCGAACGCGCAACTCGAAGCCATGGGGGGTGGCCGCGCCTCGAAGGTCCACGCGGAAGAGGTCGAGCCCGCCGGACTGGAGGTGCACGTGGGCGTCGACGAACCCCGGAAGCACGGCCCCGCCCCCCACGTCGATGACGACCGTGCGGCCGTCGCGCGTGGCCAGGACCCGGTCCGCAGGTCCCACCGCCCCGATCCTGTCACCGCGGATCGCCACCGCCCACCCCTCACGGGCGCCCGGGGACCCGGGAAGCCCGGTCCAGACGGTACCCCCGACCAGGATGCGGTCCGGGGGCCGGCTCCGACCGTGCTCCGGCCCGCGCCCCCTCCGCTCCTGCCGACGTCCCGCTGCCTGGGTCATGCGGAGGCGCCCCCTGCTCCGGGCCAGCTCCGCGCGAGCCGGACCAGGACCCGTGCCGCAGCCTCGATCTCGTCCACCGCCACCCACTCATCGTCCGTGTGGGCCTGGGCAATGGAGCCGGGTCCGAAACAGAGCGACGGAATTCCCGCCTCCATGAACCAGGCGGACTCGACCCAGGCCGTCATCCCCTCGATCCGCGGCTCGACCCCCTCGGCCCGAAGCGAGGCCGAGAGGGCCTGCACCAGGGGCGCACGCACGGGAAGATCGGCGCCGGGACGCTCCAGGCCGGGTTCCACGTGGAGGGTCACCCCCGGATGGAGCGACTCGATTCGTCGCGCCTCCGCAGCGACCGTCGCGACCATGTCACGTGTGTCGGCGCCGGGCAGGAACCTGAACTCGAGGGTGACCCCGGCGCGGTCGGGATAGACGGACGGGGCGTCACCCCCGGCAATCGTCCCCGCATGGAACGATCCCGCACCCAGGAGGGGGTGCTCGCCCGGTCCGCCGCCTTCGCCGCGAAGCGCCCCCCGGCCGCCCTCGTCCAGCGCATCCAGCGCCGCGATCATCCGCGCGAGCTGCCGGATCGCATCCCTCCCCAGCTCCGGACGGGAACCGTGCGCCGCCCGACCCCGGGCCTCGACGGTGATCCACAGGAAACCCTTGTTCGCCGTGGCCAGGGCCAGGGAGGTCGGTTCGGTAACCACCACCCCCTCGGCCGCGAAGCCCGAGTCGAGCAGGTGACGGAGGCCGAGGGAGGCGTGCTCCTCATCGGCGGTGAGGACCACCGCGAGCGATGCGCCGGGGCGCTCACGTGCCATGGCGTGGGCCGCCGCAAGGATCGCTGCGACCCCCGCCTTCATGTCGGCGCTCCCACGACCCTGGATCCGGCCGTCCTCGAGACCCGGGTCGAAGGGCGCGATCCGCATGCCGCCCACGCCCACCGTGTCCAGGTGACCGCAGAGCGCGAGCCCTCCCGTGGAACGCCCGAGACGGGCGAGGAGGGTGGGACGGCCGGGCACCGGTTCGAGGCGGGTCACGTGGTATCCCCACGCCTCGAGATGGGGAGCGATGAAGTCGGCGATCGACGCCTCGCCCGGGCCCCCGGGCTCGATCTCCGGGTTCACCGAAGGAATGGCCACGAGGGCCCGCGTCCAGGCCACCGGATCCCCCGATTCAAGGCGGGACGCGAGGCCGGGTTCGATGCTGGGTGGAAGGGAGGTCATGGCCCCGGGGCCGTTCGGAGAGTTCGACGTGGGACGACCCACGGGGGGGATCGGGGGGGCCGCGCGAGCCCCCCGTGGCGTCCGCGGTACGGTTCCTGCTCCTTTTCCTGCAAGCGGGATGCCCCGCCCGGGCGTCCCGGACCCCCCGACCTGACGGAGGTACCCATGCGATCCGCCCTCGCACTCCCCGTTCTCGGTGCGGCGCTCGTCACGGCGGGCGCGTTCCTGGCCCGGACCTTCGGGCGCGTCCCCCTGCTCGAGAGGATCCGGGCCCGCGGTTTCTGAGGCGGCGCCGCGGGTCGGCAGCTACGCCGGGTCAGTCGAAGTGGACGCGGTTCTTCTCGATGTAACTGGTCCACTCCGGGGGCACGTCGGTGTCAGGGAAGATGGCCTGTACCGGACACTCGGGTTCGCACGCACCGCAGTCGATGCACTCCTCCGGGTGAATGTAGTACTGGTCATCCCCTTCGTAGATGCAGTCGACCGGGCAGACCTCGACACAGCTCGCATCCTTCGTCTCGAGGCAGGGCTCCGTGATGATGTACGTCATGATCCTTTCTTCGTGATGGGTTCCGGGCCATGGCCCCGGGTACCGGTCGATCCGGCCTGATCCCGTCAGGCTGTCCCAGGTCGTTCGGCGGGGGGGTCGCTCAAGAAGAATCGAAATCCGGGGAGGCCGCAAGGCCCGGCGCAACCCTCGCGCACCACCAGCGAAATCGTCGCTCGAGCCTCGCCCCTCCCCTTCCTGCCAGGGGGAGGAGCACCTCGCGGGCCGCCCTGGCCCAGGCAGAGCGCCCGGGCCCGGGTGGATCCAGGTGCAGGTGCCGCAGGTGGTCCAGGGCGTCCGAGAGCACCGCGGAGACCCCGTCGTCCGGCAGCTCCACGACCTTGGCAAGCCAGTCCGGGTCAGGCGTCGCGCCCTCCTCGACGGGCACGCCGGCCGCGACGAGGGCCGCCCGGGCGGCAGGCTCGATCAGCCAGGGGCGGCCCTGGTCGAGTCCCGCGACCCGGACAAGCCAGGCCGGATCCGCCACCCCCGCATCCTCGAGAAGAACCAGCACGTTCCGCCCCGGATGAAGCCAGCGCGGGTCGTCCTCGTCGGGAGGCAGGTGGAG
>JBJHBX010000041.1:0-13429 GCA_050485725.1 Gemmatimonadales bacterium
CGACGATCCCGTGGGGTGCCCCGTCGACCGAGACCATGGCCGGGGTCTTCCCCTCTCCCGACAGGCGGTCCCACTCCGCCTCGAGGGGCGACGGGTCCACCCCGCGCTCCGCCATCAGCCGCGGGGTTCCGACCAGCACCTCGCGACCGCCGACCCACGCCTGGACCCCCCGGCCCCCGAGGGCCTCGAAGTGCTCCACCTGCGCCGGCTCGAGCGCGCGGCTCCGCGCCTCGGCGACGACGGCAGCCCCGAGGGGGTGCTCGGATCCCGCCTCCGCCGCGGCCACCAGTGCCAGGAAGTCCCCCTCGTCGACGCCTTCGCCGAGCGGAACCAGGTCCGTGACCACGGGGGTGCCGAGGGTCACGGTTCCCGTCTTGTCGAGGACCACTGTCGTGACCCGGCGGGCCTCCTGGAGGGCCTCGCCGCTTCGCACCAGGATACCGCTCCGGGCGGCGTTCCCGACGGCGATCATCACCGAGATCGGTGTGGCGAGCCCCAGGGCGCAGGGGCAGGCGATGACGAGGACCGACACCGCCACGACCATGGCGTAGTTGAGCTGCGGCTCCGGTCCGATCCAGAGCCAGGTGGCGAAGCTCACGAGGGCGATCACCACCACCACCGGAACGAAGACCCCCGAAACCCGGTCGGCGAGCCGCTGGATCGGCGGCTTCGACCCCTGCGCCTCGCGCACCATCTCGATGATCCTCGAGAGGACGGTGTCGCTCCCGACCCGTTCCGCGCGCATGCGGAACGAGCCCGAGGCATTGATCGTACCCCCCGTGACCGCATCCCCTGGCCCCTTCTCGACGGGGATCGACTCCCCGGTGAGCATCGACTCGTCGACGGCGCTCGCACCTTCGACCACGGATCCATCCACCGGGATCCGCTCCCCCGGTCGAACGACCAGGACGTCTCCCGGGCGGACCCGCTCCAGGGGGACCTCGACCTCGGTTCCGTTCTCGATGACCCGTGCCGTGCCGGGCCTCAGCTCGAGCAGCCCCCGGAGCGCGCGGCTCGTGGCCCCCCGCGCCTTCGCCTCGAGCGCCTGGCCGAGGACCACGAGGGTAATGATGACCGCCGTGGCCTCGAAGAAGGGATGCGCCGTTCCCGCCGGGAAGAGCCGGGGCGCCGCCACCGCCACCACCGAATAGACGAAGGCCGCGCCCGTTCCCATGGCCACCAGCGTGGCCATGTTCGGAGCGCCCCGTCGTGCCGCCTTCCAACCGTCGACGAAGAAGCGCCCCCCCACCCAGGTCAGGATCGGGAGGGTCAGGATGCCGCTCAGTGCCCAGAGCATCCGGACCGTGCCATGGTCGAGGGCCCTGAGCCCGGGCACCCACTCGTGGTGACCCAGCAGAAGGACCGGGACCGAGAGCACGGCGCCCACGGCGAACTTCCGAAAGAGCCTCCGCGCCTCCGCCTCGCGTGCCTCTGCGCCCGACGAGCCTGCGGCCCCGGCCTCCGGCTCGGCATCGTCCGCGGGCAGCTCCATCTGGTAGCCCGCATCCTCGACGACCTGCGCCAGGGCCTCGGGCGAGAGCGCCGGATCGGCCCAGCGGATCCTGGCTTCCTCGGTGGCCAGCGAGACCTCGGCCTCAAGGACCCCCTCGGTGCGCCGAAGCGCCCGCTCCACCGCCGTGGAGCAGGCGGCGCAGGTCATGCCCCGAACCGGGAAGCGTTCCTCCCGTACCGCATCATCCGACGACGGTGACGGGGGTTCGAGCTGGGTCCTCATCGTGCGCTCCCGGGTTCGGTTGACCTGCGCTGGGCGACATGCGATCTTCCCGAAGGTATACCCCCCACCCCTATATCACAACCCCTGGAAGACCCACTGCGGAGGTGAGCGAACCATGTCCACGACCCCCGGGAATGCCCCTGGCTACGGAATGCGCCGGACCCTCGATGTCCCCTTCGACGAAGCGGATCGGCGCGTCCGCGAAGCGCTGAAGGCCGAGGGCTTCGGGATCCTCACCGAAATCGATGTCCGCGAGACGCTGAAGACCAAGCTCGACGTGGACTTCCGCCCGTACCGGATCCTTGGCGCCTGCAACCCGCCACTCGCGCACAGGGCGCTGACCGCAGAGGAGCAGGTGGGGCTACTCCTCCCCTGCAACGTGATCGTGTACGAGGGCAGGGACCCCCACAGCTCGGTGGTCGCGATCCTGGACCCGAGGGCCCAGCTCGCCGTGGCGGGGAACCCGGAACTCGACGCCCTGGGCGCCGAGGTCCGAAGCCGCATGGAGCGGGTGCTCGCGGCGCTCTGACCCGAGGTGGCGCGGCCGAGGCTCAGCCCGCCGACCGCTCCCGGTCGCGATCCGCGCTCACGAAGGCCTCGAAACCGCGGGCGTCGAGCTCGTCGGCCCGCGCCTCGGCCGCCTCCCGCGATGCGAAGGCCCCGGTGCGGACCCGGAAGAGGGGGCTTCCCTCGACCTGGACCACCCGCACCTCCATGCCGGCGAGCCGGAGCTCGGCGGCGAACGACTCGGCGCGATCCCGGGTGCCGAAGGCGCCGAGCTGGACCGTGAAGCTCCCGTCGGTGGCCGCCGCCGCCGCCGTGGGTGCGGTCCGGGGCTCTGCGGGGGGCGCCTGCCGCGCGGGCGGTGCCGCCTGCGCGGGCGTTTCGGCCTGCGCCGGCGGTGGAGCCGCGGCGTCGGCCGGGCGCTCGGCCCGGGCCGCCGGGGCGCCGAGTCGCGCAAGCTGGGCGCGGGCCTCGACGCGGTGAGGGCTGGATGGGTAGTCGCGCACGAGAATCTGCAGGTAGCGCTCCGCCACGTCGACCTCGTCGCGCGCCTCCGCGCCCCGGGCGAGCCTCAGGAGCGCCTGGTCGGACCAGGGGCCGCCCGGGTGCTCGACGACGAGCCGCCGGTAGAGGAGCTCGGCCCCGTCGGGATCCACGGTGAGGGTGGCCCGGAGCCAGAGCCCGTGCTGCTCCGACACCCGGTCTGCGCCAGCGGAACCCCTTTCACCCCAGGCTTCCACCAGGCGCCTGGCCTCGGCGAAGTCCCCCTCGACCATGGCGGCCTCGGCCGCCCGGAGCTCCGGCGCCGACGCCCCCGTCTGCGCGGCCACGGGCGCAGCGGCGAGAAGACCCAGCCCCAGCGCCAGCACGGAACGACCCACCCGGCCACGAACCATTACCATCATGCCGCCTCCCTGTTCACATCGCGTTCGATGAGCCAGGCTTCGAGCAGGTGCAGGTCGTCGAAGCCCGAGGCCTTCATCAGGCGGTCCACCGAGAGCAGGCCCTCGACGGCCGCCCGGATCTCGGGGGCCGACCAGCGCCGGGCCTGGGATGCATACTTCCTGGCGAGCCACCCCTGCCGCGGGGGGAGGACCCGCTCGAGCGCCGTGGTCCCACCCGATAGCGCCACCCCGAGCCGGAGCATGTGGGTACCGAGCCCGATCACGAGCCCCACCCCCGACTCGCCGTGATCGAGGAGAATCCGGAGCCCGCGGAGCGCCTCTTCCGTCTTCCGCTCGGCCACGAGGTCGAACCAGCCCCACCGATCCTGGCGCGGGATCATGGTGCCGGCCGCGCGGACCTCGGCCAGGGTCACGGTGCCCCCGGGGTCCACCATCCCGGAGAGCTTCCGGAGCTCGCTGTCGAGGAGCCCGAGCTCGCTTCCCACCCCCTGCCCCAGCGCCCGCGCGGCCGCTTCCTCAAGCTCGACGCCGTGGGCTGCGCGCGCCCGTTCCATCAGCCATCCGGGCAGGTCGGGGGCGTCGACGGGGCGGAACTCGAGGCTTCGCGCCCCCCGGGCGAGTTCACGGTAGAACTTCGCCGTGGATCCCTGCGGCACCGTGCAGGTCAGGACCAGGGCGAGCCCCGGGGGTGGGGCGCCCACCACGGCAAGGAGCTGGTCCCGTGCCCGGGGTGCCCCGGCCAGCGCCTCGGTGTCGCGGAGGACGACGACCCGCCACTCGGCCATCATCGGGGGGGTCCCCAGCACCGAGGCGAGGGCCTCGGGCGAGACCTCGCCCCCGCGGAGCTGGTCGAGGTTGAAGTCCCGCGTCGCCGGATCCAGGTGCGCCTCGACGAGCGCCCGCGCCGCCTCCTCCTTCCGGAAGCCGTCATCGCCGTGCAGATAGAAGACGCCGCCGAGCTCGGAGCCCAGCGGACCGGCGAGGAAATCGGGGATCATGGGCGGGACCGTGGCTCGCGGAGGCGTCGAGTGGGAGGGCGGTCGCCGGGAAAGGGTCCCGGGTCGCCGGGCATCGCGACCGCGCGCCGGACGATTACTGGATGCCGGCCCGGATCGTCATCCCCTGGCGGTTCCGATGATACAGCGAGGAGTGCTCGTAGAGAAGCGAGTGGGACTGCACCCAGTAGTCGGGCTGCATGAGCGCCGCCGGCACACGCGTCGCGCCGGCGTTCGGCACGGCCCGAGCGCGGACGAAGTCCGGGACCGATGCGGAGATCGCGGGAAGCGTCGCCACCGGGGTTGGGACGACCGCTTCCACCATCGGTCCCCAGGCGGCGGCTACCGCGAGCATCGCGGCGGCGGCGAGTCCCAGCGAAAGGACACCCGCCATGCCCGATCCGCGCGGACCGCCGGGTCCCTGGGTCTCGCTCTGGTAGAGGCGGTGCTGCAGCCGATCCCGGAAGTCGTCGCGGAAGGGGGGCGACGGGAGCTCCCGGAGGAGGGCCGTGCCCTCGAGCAGGACATCCCGGTAGGATCGGCAGGTTGCACAGGCCTCGAGATGGTCCTCGAACAGCCCGCGGTCGGTCAGATCGCCCTCGTCGTCGTGGTACTCGGAGAACCGGGCGAGAAACTCGTTGCAGGTCATGGGAAACCCCTGTGGCAGGTCCGACGCCTCGCGTCGTCACCCTGCTGATACAGGGCGCGGGCCGAACGGGTTCCGCGCCCTCCCCGGGGGCCCCATGCGTATGCCCCCCCCGGCGGAAGGGTATCCACCGGGGGGGCGAGGCGCGGAGAGCTCGACGTGGGGGCGCAGGCTCTCCGCGGTCATGCCGCGTACTTCGTTCGTCGATTCAGCCCACCATGGGCGCGATGATCCGGGCGAAGTTGTTCCGGGCCCGGTTCAGACGGCTCTTGACCGTCCCGAGGTTCGTTTCCGTGATCTCGGCGATCTCCTCGTAGCTCCGTCCCTCGATCTCGCGGAGTACGAAGACGAGCCGGTGGTGCTCGGGAAGCTGCTGGACCGCCTCCTCGACCTTCTCCCGGAGATGGCGCTTCCGGAACAGGTCGTCGGGCATCGTGGTCTCGTCTTCCCACTCGAGGGGCCGATGGTCCGCATCCCAGTTCTTCTTGATGGTCTGGAAAAGGACCAGGGGATTCCGGGACCGGTTCCTGAGCTCGTTCTTCGCCAGGTTCCCGGCGATCGTGTAGATCCAGGTCGAGAACTTCTTGGACTGGTCGAATCGGTGCAGGTGCCGATAGACCCGGACGAAGGTCTCCTGGACCAGGTCCTGTGCCCGCTCCCGGTCGCCCACCGTGCGGTAGACGAAGTTCAGGAGCCGGCTGTCGTACCGGCGTACAAGCTCCCCGAAGGCGCGCTGCTCCCCGTCGAGGAAGCGCTGCACGACCTCGCTGTCGGTCATGGAACCGAGTTCCTTGCGGGTCTCGCGCGCCGGGGCGGTCGAGACGCCGAGGGAACCGTTGGACTGGGCACTGGTGGCAGAGGCTCGGGCAAACATGGCGTCACCTTGTCGGTCTCTGCGAGGGATGCGCCCCTCGGAAAGCGGAGCCCCTGTGCGGGACTCTGCCTCTAGGACGAAGCACGACCCATGCCAGTTGCATCGCCCCCCGGGAACCCGCATGAATGCTTGATTTTCGGCGGCGAGGGGTGGCGGCGGCGACCCGACTGTCCCCGATCGAGGACGGTCCCGGTCACCCAGCGAGGACACGCTCGAGGCCTACCGCGGCGGCGCCCTCCTCCCCTCGGCGATGACCCCCGGCGCCAGCGCATGGGCCCAGAGGAGGGCGGCCACCGACTTCCCGTCGACGATCTCGCCCCGCCGGATCGCCTCGACGGCCTTGGAGAGCCGGAGCTCCAGAACCTCCATGTACTCGTCGCCGTCCCGAGCCACCTGCCCCGGCTCGAGTTCGGTGGCGGCGAAGAGGTGGATCACCTCGTCGGTGAAGCCAGGGGTCGTGTAGATGCGCCCCAGGTAGGCCACTCGGCCTGCCCGATACCCCGTCTCCTCCTCGAGCTCCCGGTGCGCCACCGCCTCCCAGCTCTCGTCGGCCTCGTCGGGCATTCCCGCAGGCACCTCATAGAGGTCGCCCCCGGCGGCATAGCGGAACTGGTGGACGAGGAGGATCCGGGGGTCGGCCGAATCGGGCGGGTCGACGAAGGCCACCACCGCCGATGCCCCGCGGTGCCGGATGAACTCGAGGCGACCCGTGGCCCCGTCGGGAAAGCGGACGGTATCCACCGAGAGGTCGACGATCCGCCCCCTGTGGACCGGCTCCCGCGCCTCGGGCTCGAGGGTCGGAGGAGGGTCCTGCCACCGCCGGCGCGGCCCGGCGAAGGAAGGCGCCGGTCGGTCACCCAGCGCCGGTTCCCTCGTCCGGTCCTCGCCGCGGCCGCTCACCGGACCTCCACCGCGCCGAGCTCCAGCGCCTCGAGGCCGTCGCGGAGAGCCGCGGCGTCACCGGCGAGGACGATGGGCGCACGGCGGGGATCCAGGTGTGCGCGCACCGCCGCGTGCGCCTGGTCCCGGGTCACCGAGCGGATCCTGTCGCGGTAGACGTGATGCGTGTCGGCGGGGAGGCCGAGGGCAACGAGCTCCGCCACCCGGGAGGCCAGCTGGGAGGCGGTCTCCATGCGGAGGGGAAAGACGCCGGCCAGGTAGTCCCGGGCCCGCCCGATCTCGTCCTCGGTGGGACCGTCGGCCAGGAAGCCGTCGATCTCGGCCATGGCCTCGCGCAGCGCATCGATGGTGACCTCGGTCCCCACCGCGGTCGACACCGAGAACTCGCCGGCCCGCCTCCGGAAGGTCCACCCCGACCTCACCCCGTAGGTGAAGCCGTGGCGTTCCCGGAGGTTCAGGTTCAGCCGGCTCGTGAAGGAGCCGCCGAGCACGGCGTTCGCCACGACGAGGGCGTGGTAGTCGGGCGTGTCCCGCGCCGGGCCCGGGTGCACGATCCTGAGCTCGCTCTGGACCGCGCCTGGACGGTCCCGGATCACCACCGGCCTGGACCGCCCCGGCCGCACCTCCGGAAGGCGACCGGAGGTCGGCGGGGTGCCACGCCAGTCGCCGAAGTGCCGTTCCACCGTGGCCAGTGCCTCGTCGAACCCCAGGTCCCCGGCCAGCACGAGCCCACCTCCTCCGGGGCGGAAGTGGATGCGTGCCCGCTCCCGGACCTGCTCGATGGAAAGCCCCGCGAGGGACACTTCGGTCCCCGTCAGGTGACGCCGCCACGGGTGACCCTCCGGGTACAGCACCCGATCCGCCTCGTCATCGGCCAGGTCCGACGGGTCGGCCAGGCGCTGGGCCAGCGAGGCCAGCCGCTGGCGCCGCACGCGCTCCACCTCGTCGGCCGGGAAGCCGGGCTCCCGCACCACTTCGGCCAGCAGGGCCAGCGTGTCCCCGAGCCGCTCGGCGGTGCAGGTGAAGCTCACCGACGTCGCGTCCCAGCCGGTGCTCACCCCGAGGTTCGTTCCCTGTCGCTCGAGCGCCTCGGCCAGGTCGGCTCCGCCCCGCTTCCGCGTGCCGCCGAGGAGCGATTCCGCGGCCAGGGCGGCCAGCCCCTCCTGGCCGGGCTCGACGCCCGCCTCACCCGAGGCCATCACCAGGACGCCCGTGACGAGGGGGACCCGCCGGTCGGGAACGAAGCGGACCTCGAGTTCTCCGGCCTTCGACGCGCGTACGTCGGGGAGGTGAAAGGGCCGGAGCGGAGCAGGCTCCGGCGGCAGAGTCCGATCCGGCGGCATCGAGGTCAAGAGGCGGCCTCCATGGGGAGATAGGTGAGCAGGGCGCGGTTGTCGGCGCGCATCGTTTCGCCGGCGACCCGGCGCACATCGGACGCCGTCACGGACCGCAGGCGGTCCACCTCGGCGTTCAGCCGGTCGGCATCGCCGAACAGGAGCTGATTCATCGACAGGAGGTCGGCCCGGGATCCGAGCTGGGCCACCTGGCGGAGAAGGCGGGTCTCGGCAAGCGCCCGGGCCCTGGCGACCTCCTCCTCCGACACGTCGGATAGCCCTTCCACCACATCCACGAGGGCGGCCTCGAGCTCGGCGGCGTCGGCTCCGGCGAAGCCGGTGATCCAGCTCATCATGAGGGTCCGGCCGTGCACCAGCGGGAAGGCGAACGACGCCACGTCCCGGGCGATCCCGCGCTCCCTGACGAGGCGCCGGTAGAGCCTCGACGCGCGTCCGTCGCCCAGGATCGAGGTGGCCAGGTCGGCGGCGTGGAAGTCGGGGTGGCCGTACGGGGGAATTCGCCCCCCGAGGTAGACCCGGGGGAGCGGGACATCGGACTGCACCACCTCGCGCCGCTCCTCGCCCAGCACCGGACCCGGGTCCGGCTCGCCGGGAATCGGAGGAACCGGATCACCTGCCGGGATCGATCCGAACCAGCGCTCGACGGCGTCCCGGGCCCTGGCCGGATCAAGGTCGCCCGCCAGCGTCAGCACGGCGTTGTTCGGCACGTAGAAGGTCCGGAAGAAGGCCTCGACGTCGTCGAGCGTCGCCGCCGCGATGTCGGCGGCCTCGCCGATCACCGTGTGGTGATAGGGATGCTCCGGGGGCCAGACCAGCCTGAGCATCCGTTCATCCCAGTCGCCATAGGGCTGGTTCTCGTAGCGCTCGCGCCGTTCGTTCAGCACGACCCCCTGCTGGTTCGCCAGCGTCTCGGGGGTGAGCGCTTCGAGGAAGTGGCCCATGCGGTCGGATTCCAGCCAGAGCGCGAGCTCGAGCTGGTGCGACGGCAGGGTCTCGAAGTAGTTCGTGCGGTCGAACCAGGTGGTGGCGTTCAGCGAGCCTCCGGCCCGCTCCACGAGCTCGAAGTGGACGTTCTTCGGCACATGCTTCGAGCCCTGGAACATCATGTGCTCGAAGAGGTGGGCGAACCCGGTTCGGCCGGGACGCTCGTTCCGCGAGCCGACGCCGTACCAGAGGTTCACCGCCACCACGGGGACGGCGGGGTCGGGGGCCAGCACCAGGGTGAGGCCGTTGTCCAGCACGTGTCGTTCGGTTCGAATCGAGAGCATGGCGCCTCAGGGTCGCTGCATCAGGCGTTCGCGAAAGGACGAAGGTCCGAGGGTCTGGCGCAGGAATCGGCTCGCCGCCTCGGCCCCCGCCTCCAGACGCTCCTCGACCTCGACCACGACCTGGAGATCGAGGTCCTCCTCGTCGGCCTGGAGCCGTGCCCGTTCGAGCATCTCGAAGGCCCGCCCCTCCTCGCCCACGGCCGCCAGGGCGAGGGCCGCCACGATCTGGAGCTCCAGGTCGTCGGTGCGGACGCGGGCGGCGGACTCGAGGTCACCGGCGGCCGCCTCGGCGTCCCCTTCCTCGAGTCGCGCGAAGCCGAGCAGCGCCAGCGACCAGCTGTCCTCGACGTCCAGCTCGACCGCCGCTCCGAAGGCCGCGGCCGCCTCTTCCATCTTCCCGGCAAGCGCCAGGGCGACCCCCATCTCCGTGCGGATCACCCCGTCTTCCGGGTCCAGATCGATGGCGGCGGAGAGTTCCACGACGGCCTCGTCGACCAGTCCCTCGCGCGCGAGCCAGGCCCCGTACATCCAGCGCGCCTGCGGAAGGTCGGGTGCGAGAAGGGCCGCGGTGCGGAGGGCCCCCTCGGCGGCGGGGTCGTCGAGGGCGGCCAGGGCATTCCCCGCGGTGGCCAGGAGCACCGGGTCCCTGGGTTCCTGCTCCAGGGCGCGGCGGAAACGCTCGTGGGCCACGCCGTCGAGGCCGAGCTCTCGCTCCGCCATGCCGAGCCAGCAGAGCAGGTAGGGATCGTCCGGGTGCGCGGAAAGCGCGTCGCGGAGGCGTTCCGCCGCAGCCTCCCAGTCCCACGACTCGGCGTGTTCGAGCGCCTGCTGGAGCACCGCCTCGACCTCCGGAGCGGGGGCGGTGGCACCGGTGTCCGGCGTCATCCCTTCGGGCGCCTCCAGGTGCATTCCTCCCCCGGTCTCCTCTTTTCCGTTTGCCATGCGTTCTCCGTCAGGCGCCGTGCTTGAGCATGCGGCCGGCGTGGGCGAGGGCGAGCGACATCAGGTCGACCCCCCGGATCCGCCCCAGGTCTCCGCCCCGACAGTTCGACTCCGAGAAGGTGTCAGCCGTCGGCCGGGTCCACCGCGAGTGCAGGAGCACGGGGACCGCGTGCCAGGTGTGGGCCCCGTACCCCGCCGGGGTCGAATGATCCCCGGTCACGAGCAGGACGTCGGGCTCGAGGGCGGCGACCCGGCCGATCCACCCGTCGGCCTCCTCGATGGCGCGGACCTTCCCGTCGAAGTCGCCGTCCTCTCCCCGGGCATCGGGGGCCTTCGCGTGGATGAAGTGGAAGTCGAAGGCGCCGAAGTGGCGCCTGAGCAGCTCCGCCGCATCCTCGTCGGTGGCAGGTACTCCGGGCACCTGCATGCCCACCAGGCGGGCCACCCCGCGATACATCGGGTAGCGGGCGTACGCGGCGCCCCGGAGCCCGAAACGCGCCTCCATGGAGGGGAAACCACGGTACGCGGCGATCCCCCGCGCCAGCACGCCGCGAATCCGCGGCTCGCCGGCGAGGAGCGCCTCGGCCTGGCGCACGAAATCGGCCAGGAGCCCGGCGGTGGCCTCGGAACCGGGTTCGAGGGCCTTCGGATCGAGCGGGGGAACCCCGGTCGCCTGCGGGTCGGTGTCCGAGATCTCGGCACCCAGCCCCTCGCCCCGGAGCACCAGCACCACCCGATGTTCCTTCTCGTGGGCCAGGAACAAGGTGGCCCGCCCTTCCAGGTCGATCCCCTCCGAGAGCCGGGCGACCACCGCGCGTGCATCCTCGTCGGAGGGTCGACCGGCGCGCCGGTCGGTGATCCGTCGTTCCCCGTCGAGCGTCGCCAGGTTCAGCCGCACCGCCACATCTCCCGGCTGCAGGTCGAAGCCGACGCCGAGGGCGCTCAGCGCGCCCCGCCCGATCGGAAAGGCCAGGGGGTCGTATCCGAAGAGCGCCAGGTGCGCCGGACCGCTCCCGGGGGTGACCCCCGGGGCTACCGGGTCGTGCATGCCGAGAGACGATGCCGCTGCCAGCGCGTCGAGGTTCGGGGTGCGCGCGGCCTCGAGCTCCGTCCTCCCGTGGTCGGGGTGCGGAAGGCCCCCCAGGCCGTCCAGGACGCAGAGCACGATCCGGGTCCGTGCGGACCGGTCCACGAGGTCGTCGGGAAGGGAGAGCTGGGGCATCGGCGGGGGATGGTGGAGGGCGAGGAGGCGGAGGCGGACCACAGGGAACCCTGAATATAGGTGCTCGGTGGACGCGGTGAACGGCATGGGGTATCTATCAGGCACCGTCGCCCGCCCCGCCGGGGCCTCCGGAACCCGCCACGCTCCCGATGACCCAGGACACCCCCCAGCCCGATACCTCGACCGCCGAGGAGCCCACCTTCACGATCTTCCCCGGCTCCGGGTCGACCGATCCCGACGCGGACACCGCGGGAGGCACGCTCCTCGAGTGGGCCGAGAGCGTCGGGGTGGGCGAGTTTGCCGGGGTGGTCCACCGGATCCTGAACTTCACGATCTTCGAGGTCAGCGGCACCCCGATCACGCTGACCACGGTCATCGTGGCGGGCTTCCTGATCGTTCTGACCTGGTGGGTGTCGAACCTCCTGCAGCGGGCGCTCGATCGGACCTTCCGCGCGCGCGGGGTCACCGACATCGGGACGATGCAGATCACGAAGCGCCTGCTCCACTACGGGGTCATGGCGATCGGGCTCTCCATCGCGATCACCCAGGTCGGGATCAACCTGAACGCCCTCTTCGCCGCCGGAGCGATCTTCGCGGTGGGGATCGGGTTCGCGATGCAGAACATCGCGCAGAACTTCGTGTCGGGGCTGATCCTGCTGATCGAGCGGGCGATCAAGCCGGGCGACATCCTGGAGGTCGAGGGGCGAGTCGTGCGCGTACTCAAGATGGGGATCCGGACCACGATTGCCCGCACGCGCGACGACGAGGAGATCATCATCCCCAACGCCACCCTCGTGCAGTCCACGGTTACGAACTACACGCTGGACGACCCGATCTACCGGGTGCGGGCCCAGGTGGGGGTGCACTACGGATCCGACATGCGAAAGGTGCGCGACACCCTGCTCGCGGCCTGCAGGAGCATGACGTGGCGCCTCGAGGACCGCGAACCGATCATCCTCCTCACCGACTTCGGGGACTCGTCGGTGGACTGGGAAGTCTCGCTCTGGTGCGACAACGCGTGGACCGCACCGCGGGTCCAGTCCGAGCTGCGGGAGGCGATCTGGTGGGCGCTCAAGGAGGCCGAAATCGAGATCGCCTACCCGCAGGTGGACGTGCACTTCGACCGCGACGTGGCCGCCGGGTTCGCCGGCCTCGGGGGTTCCGGCGGCGCTCCCGTGGGCGGCTCATCGGGCTGAGAGGCGACCCTTGCCCCTGACCGACCCGGTTCGAGACGCGGAGCTCCTGGTCCGCTCCCGGCATCCCCTCCTCGTGGTGGAGAGCGACGACTTCCCCCGCGTCCGCGCGCTCTTCCGCCTCCTTGCCGACCGCATGGAGCTCCCCCTCTTCCGCTGGACCCGGGCCAGGGGGCTCCGGCGCGAGGGCGCACCCGGTCCCGTCTACCAGACCGAGGAACCGGAGCGGGCCCTCCGGCACATGGCCGCTTCCGACATTCCCGCGCTCTACGAGCTCGACGGCTTCGAGGCGAACCTCCCCGGGGGCGCACTCCTCCAGGCCAAGCTATCCGAGGCGCTGGATCGCCTCCAGGAGGTGGGCGGCGCCATTCTCCTGTGCGGGACCGGGATCGAGCTGCCGGGTCGGCTCCGCCCTCGCGCCACGCCCCTCCCCCTTCCGGTGCCCTCGCGCGACGAGCTCAGGGAGCTGGTTCGCCACGTGCTGCGGGACCTGAACCGGGTGTCACCCGTCACGGTGGAGCTCGCCAGGCCGGAGCTGGACCGTCTTCTGAACCACCTGGCCGGGCTCACCCTTCTCGAGGCGGAGAAGATCGTGACCCGGGTCATCCTGGAGGACGGCCGGCTGGGACCCGAGGACCTGGACCGGGTCGCCGGCGAGAAGCGCCGGATCGTCGAGCGCGAGGGCCTCCTCGAGTACACTCCCGTCGAGGAGAGCCTGGCCGAGGTCGCGGACATGGATGGACTCAAGGCGTGGCTCCGCCGGCGCACCGCGCTGGTGAAGGATCCTGAACGCGCCCGGGAGTTCGGCCTCGTCTTCCCGAAGGGCGTCCTGCTGGCCGGGGTACCCGGGTCCGGGAAGAGCCTGGCGGCCCGGGCCGTGGCCTCGGAGT
>JBJHBX010000042.1:0-13371 GCA_050485725.1 Gemmatimonadales bacterium
CGCCCTCCCGCTCGCCGATCCGGGCGTTGTAGGCGCGGAAGGCGTCGAGGTCGAAGAGGACCACCGAGACCGGGCGTCCCCGCTCCGCCGCCCCGAACATCGTCTCGAGAAAGACGCGTGCGTGCCGGCGGTTCGGGAGGCCCGTGAGGCGATCCGTCAGCGCGACCTCTTCGATCGCGCCCTGATCCAGGCGGATGCGCTCGATCAGGTAGCCCACGGCCACCGCGATCAGGAGGAGGGCGGCAACGACCTCGGCCAGGTTCGGCGTGGGGGGCACGCCCCGGGTCGCCGCAGCCGTCTCGGTGGCGACCACGGCCCCGAGCGCGATGGCGACGGCCGCGGCGGACCCGCGCCACGACCAGGCATACCCCCAGACGAGCACGGGCACGAGGGCCAGGAGCCAGAGAAGCCCGCGCCCGGGGAGCCCCACCGGGCCGGCGAGCGTCACCGCCGCCGGTACCAGGAGGAGTCCAAAGGAGGCGACGACGAGCCTGCGCGGGACGCGGACCGTGGCCGTGGGGGGTTCCGGGATCATGCCGGCCAATATGGCCTTCCCCTTCGCCCCGGGGTAGGATGCCCCGGAAGATCGGTCCCCCGCCCGGTGACGCCTTCGGTCTTCGTTGACGGAGAGGCGATCAAGGACTAGTATTATCGTTGAAGGCGTCGCCCCGGTTCCCTCGACGTCCGGTACAAGGAGACTGCGGATGCTCGCGAGCTGGATGCTCCACGTGATGGTGGTCACGGTCCTCGTGGCCGCTGCGGCCCGCGTGTTCGAGACCGCCCGTGCCCAGGGGTGCGGGACCCTCCGGTGGGGATGGGTGGCCGCGCTGCTGGCGACGCCGATCCTCGCCTTCCTTCCGCCCCTCCTTCCCGCGGCTCCGGAGCCGGTGGCCGGCGACGGCGGAACGCTCCTTCTCGACGCACACATGATCGCGGCGGCTTCGGCCATGGACGCCGGAACCGCAGCCTCTGGATCCTGGTTCGCGGTTCTCGCCGAGGCCGGGTCAGCATGGATGGCACCTGCCCTGGTCGCGGTGTCGCCCTGGGTCCTCGCGGCCTGGATCGCGCTGACCGGGCTGCTCCTGGTCCGTCTCTTCCGGTCATCGATGGCCCTTCGGCGCGCGGCGGCACGGTGGCCCCGTTCCCGGGTCGACGGCTCCGAGGTCCTCGTCTCCGACGGCGTCGGCCCCGGGCTCCTGGGCGTGCTTCGGGCCATGACCGTGCTCCCGCCGTGGTGCCTCGAGCTCGACCCCGAGGACCGTGCGCTCGTGGTGGCGCACGAGGAGGAGCATCGCCGTTCTGGCGACGCGGTCCTCCTTGCGCTCTCGCGCTTCATGGTCCTGGTCGCGCCGTGGAACCTGCCCCTCTGGTGGATCGACCGGCGCCTCCGCATCGCCGTGGAGCTGGACTGCGACGTGCGTGTCGCCACCCGACACCCCGGCAGCCTTCGCCGATATGCGCGACTGCTCGTGGACACGGCGGCCCGACCGCAGGTGGCCTTCGCCCCCGCGCGCCACGCCGCACCGCTCGCCCTCTTCGCAGAACCCGACACGCCTCTCCACAGGAGGATCGACATGCTGACCCGTAACGATGCCCCCCCCTCGCCGCGCAAGGCGCTCCTGCTGGGAACAGGGGCGGTGGCCCTCGTGGTCGGCGCCGCCATGGTCCCCGGATGCGAGGCCGGGCCCCTGGCCCCCGACGACGCCCGGGTCTCGGACGCGGTGGAGGCCGATGGTGCAGGCGCGGTGACGGAGCTCGGGTCCGAGCCGACCTTCACCCCCTTCACGGTGGCCCCCGAGGTACGAAACCGGGCCGAGGTGGGCCGGGCCCTCGAGCGGGAATACCCCCGGCTTCTGCGGGATGCCGGCGTGAGCGGCACCGTCCTCGTGTACTTCCGCATCGCGGCCGACGGCGCGGTCGAGCAGGTGCTCCTGCACGAGTCGTCGGGGCACGCCGCCCTCGACCAGGCTGCGCTCCGGGTGGCCGACCAGTTCGAGTTCTCGCCGGCCATGAACCGCGATCAGCGGGTGCCGGTCTGGATCCAGATCCCCATCACCTTCACGACGCGGTCCACCGACGCGGCGGAACAGGCCCGCCAGCCCTTCACCGAAGGGGAGGCAGCGGAGCGGGCGGAGGAAACGGCCCGGGAGCGGGTGGCGCTCCGGGCGGCGGGGGAGGGTGAGGGCGGACCGGCCTTCACGCCCTTCACCATCGCACCCGAGATCACGAACCGGGGCGCCGTTGCGGCTGCCCTGGACCGGGAGTACCCCCCGCTGCTGCGGGACGCCGGCGTGGGCGGAACGATCATGCTCTACCTCCACGTTGACGCGGACGGCCAGCTGCAGGACATTCGCATCCACGAGTCGTCGGGGCACCAGGCCCTTGACCAGGCGGCCCTCCGCGTGGCCGCCGAGATGGAGTTCACGGGGGCACTGAACCGCGACACGCCGGTACCGGTCTGGATCCAGCTCCCCATCACCTTCACCACCAGGTGACGTCGGGCCCGGTCCGAGGCTGACCCCGGGGTCCGGTGCCGCCGGACGGCCGGATCCCGGACGGGAGGACGTGGGCACACAGGCGGAGCAGGGACGCGGAGCGATCGAGGCGTCGGCCACGCGGCCGGCCTGGGGTTGGCTGATCCTCCTCTCGGGGGCGGTCCTCCTCGGCATGTCGCCCTGGTTCTCCGCGGTGGCGTCCGGGCCCGCCCTCGCGGCGCGCCACGGCTTCGGACCCGGGGCCCAGGCATGGCTCACCGGAGCGGTCCAGCTCGGCTTCGTGGCGGGGACGCTCGCCGCCGCGGTGCTGAACCTGGCCGACCTGGTCCGGGCGCGCTGGTACTTTGGTATCTCGGCCCTCCTGGCCTCGGCGTCGAACCTGGCCCTGCTCGTTCTTCCCGAGTACGGGTCGCTCCTGGGTGCGCGCTTCGCCACCGGCTTCTTCCTCGCGGGCGTTTACCCACCCGCCATGAAGATGGCCGCCACCTGGTTCAGGGCGCGGCGGGGCACGGCCATCGGGACCGTGGTTGGGGCGCTCACCGTGGGGAAGGCGGCGCCCTTCCTGCTGCTCGCGGGCGGATACGGGGCCGGGGGCGTGGCTGGGGGGTGGTCCCCGGGGGAGGCGGCACCGGTGGTGGCGGGATCTTCGCTCCTGGCCGCGCTGGGAGGGATCGTGGTTCTCCTCTTCTGGCGCGATGGACCCCACGCCTTCCCGAGGCGTCCTTTCCGCTGGGGCCTCGTGGCCGAGGTGGTCCGCGACCGCCCCACGCGCCTCGCCACCTGGGGTTACCTGGGGCACATGTGGGAACTCTACGCGATGTGGACCTCGGTGGCGCTCTACCTGGCCGCGAGCCTCGGTCCGGGGTTCGGGGCCGGCCGCGCCCCCTCGACCTGGACGGTCGAGTCGGTGGTGGGCGTCTCGGCCTTCGTGGTGATCGCCGCCGGGGGCGTCGGCGCAGTGTGGGCGGGCGTGCTCGCCGACCGGCTGGGACGGGAGCGGATCGCCTCGTGGGCCATGGCGGCCTCGGGGTCGATCGCCCTCTTCGCGGGGTGGCTCGTGGGGGCCCCCGCGTGGATCGTCCTTCCGGTGCTCGTGGCGTGGGGTCTCACGATCGTGGCGGACTCGGCCCAGTTCTCCGCCCTCGTCACCGAGGTGGCCCCGCCGCACGCCGCCGGCACGGCACTCACGCTCCAGACCTGCCTCGGTTTCGCACTGACGACCGTATCGATCTGGGCGGTGCCGGTGATCGCCGAGCTCGCGGGATGGGGCTGGGCCTTCGCGCTCCTGGCACCCGGGCCGGCGCTCGGGATCGTGGCCATGCGGGCCCTCGAGCGTGAACGTGCCCCGAATCGGACGCAGGAGTGGTCAGACGGCTGACCCCCCTCGGCCACGCGTCAGAGCCGGTTCCACCAGAGCGGATCGACCCCGACCTGGAACTGCCACTCGGCGCCGGGTCCCGACATCCCCCGGGCCACCTCCAGGCGAAGGATGTCGTAAGCGAGCCCCACCCCGAACCGCGCCCCCACGATGGCGCCTCCGACGGGGCGGAAGACCGGCTCGGCATCCGGGAAGGTGATGAAGACGACGTCTCCACCCACCGTTCCCCCTGCCCAGCCGCCGTCGAGGCCCCCGCGCAGCCGGATCCAGGGCGACCCGAGATCCATCGCCGCCGACACGGAGCCGATGACCCAGCGGGGGCCGCCGATCTCCCGGTAGGGGAAGCCGGGGACCGTGCCCGCACCCCCCAGGTAGCGAACCTGCTGGTGCAGTTCCCCGGCGAGCCTGAGACCGCCGGAGACCCCGGCCCGCAGCTCGCTCCGCCCGTCGGGCGGACGGCGAACGAGCTCTGCCGCGCCCTCGACCCGGAGCCCCGCCGGCCACTCCGGGTCGAGGGACGTCCAGACGCGCTGGCCCGCCAGGAGCTCGGCTGAGCCCTCGATGGAGAGGGAGGCGCCGAGCGGTCCACCCCAGCCGTCCCATCCGAGCCCCTCGATGCGCCGGGCCGCGCCGCTCCGGAGGGCGCCCCAGCGTCCGTCGTCGATGCCGCGCACCTCCCGGAACGCCCGGCCGCCGTTCCACGGAGACGCCGCCCACCGAAGCACCTCGGAGCGGTGCCGCTCGAACCCCGCATCGACGAAGAACCGGGTGCCCGACGCCGTCCGCGTTCCGAGACGTCCTCCGAGGCGATCGACGCGGTACGGGTCCAGGTAGTCCTCTCCGAGGAAGAGGGCACTCGCCGATCCCAGCACCGCCGGAACGCCCGGCCGCGCCCCGAGGTCGCCGCGCCCCCCCCAGCTTCCGTCCACCCTGAAGCTCCAGGCATCGCCGGCGGGGCCGTCTACCTCGAGCGAGAGGGAAGGACGCTCCGCCGCGAAGGCGTATCCGGCCCAGCCCCGCACCCGGAGCGCGCCCGCGGGCCGGATCGAGACCCCCGCACCCACCGTTACCCCCCGCGCACGATCCACCTGCACGAGCGACGACGCGTTCGCAAGGTGAAAGCGGACCGGCGAGAGCCCGGTGGGAGGGCGGTTCCGGAGGAGGCGTGCAGCCTCGGCCCGCAATTCCCGGGGATCCACCCGCGTGGCCACCCCGGTCATGCCGTCGCGGTCGAGCGCATCGAAGAGCCCCTCGCGGAAGGCGAAGCTCCGGCGCTCCGCCTCGGAGGCCTGCGTCACGGCCGGCGCGACGCGCAGGAAGTCGGGCAGCGGGGTGTTCAGCTCGTAGCCGCCGACCCGGAGCACCGCCCGGATCACCGTGCCCACGCCGAAATCGAGCTCGGGGACCTCGCGGCGCACCTCGATCTCCTGGCGGTTCGGAAGCCAGTATCGCCCTTCCCAGAGCCCGTAGTCGAGCTCCACCTGGATCCGGTCGGTGCGGGGGTCCACGTAGGACGCCGGCGTGAAGGTGAAGGCCATGCGCACGAGCTGGCCGTCGTCGGCGTTCAGGAAGATCGACCCGAGGATTCCGGGGCGCGAAGGATCGCGGGGGCGAACCTGCAGTTCGAGGATGCGAAGGGGCTCGGGTTCGCCGGGGAGGCGGAGGGCCACCGAGTCGGCGACGCGCACGTCATACGGTTCGACGGGGTTCCCGGCCGCGTCCCGCCTCGGAGGCGCGAGGGGGTGGGGAACGTCGGCCACGTCCATGCCCTGGCCCACCTGGATCTCGTCGCCGAAGCCGTACTGGACAAGGGTCAGCCGGTCCAGGTAGTAGCGGAAGTCCCGGACCGGGAGCCGGGTCTCGGTCCGCTCCCCGACGATCCGCTGGCGCACGAGGTCCGGCGCCTCCCAGAAGAGTTCCACCGCCACCTGGTCCACCCGGATCAGCGCCCGCTCCCCCTCTTCCGGGTCGACGTAGAAGTAGACGTGGCCCTCGGTCAGCGCCTGGTAGCTCTGGAGCGTCCCGTCGTCGACGAGCCCCTGCCGGGCCTCGCGGCCGAGCTCGAGGAGGGCGATGGCGCGGGGAGCGTTCCATGCGTCACCGCCTCCACCCGTGCCCTGCGCCTCCAGCTCCGCGCCGGCGACCCCTCCGCATCCCAGGAAGAGGAGCACCGCGGCGGCGCACCGGAAGGCCGGAGCCCGGCCGGTGCGTCGGGAGCTGAGACGGGGGGAGGGAAGGGGCGGCAGGACAGGCATTTCCCGGCGTCGGGGGGAGGGGTCCCAGGGTCGCTCGAATCTATTACACTTGAGGGCTCGATCCCACCCGTACCCCGGAGTCGACGTGCCCGAAACGGCCCTCGAACGGGAGGTCCGGAGGCGCCGGACCTTCGCCATCATCTCGCATCCCGACGCGGGGAAGACCACGCTGACGGAGAAGCTCCTGCTCTACGGGGGCGCCATTCACCTGGCGGGGTCGGTGAAGGCGCGGCGCGCGGCGCGTCACGCCACGTCGGACTGGATGCAGATGGAACAGGAGCGGGGCATTTCGGTGACCTCGTCGGTACTCCAGTTCGACTACGACGGGTACCGGGTGAACCTGCTGGACACCCCGGGGCACCAGGACTTCTCGGAAGACACCTACCGCACGCTGATGGCGGCAGACTCGGCGGTGATGCTCCTGGACAACCGGAAGGGGGTCGAGGAACAGACGCGGAAGCTCTTCGAGGTCTGCCGCCTGCGTCGCATCCCGATCTTCACCTTCGTGAACAAGTGCGACCGGATCGGGGTCTCGCCCCTCCAGCTCCTGGACGACGTCGAGGCGGAGCTGGGGATCGCATGCGCGCCCCTGACCTGGCCCGTCACCGACGGCTCCCAGTTCCTGGGCGTCTTCGACCGTCAGGACCGGGTGATCCACCTCTTCGACAAGGGGGGGGATCACGGGGCGAAGCGGGCCGGCACCCGTGTGGCGGGGCTCGACGATCCCGAGGTCGAGGCGGTGCTCGGGAAGGTCGCCGCGGACCGGCTGCGGGAAGAGATCGAGCTGCTGGATGAGGTGGGGACCCCCTTCGACCTGGAACGCTTCCACGCCGGCGAGATCTCGCCGACCTTCTTCGGTAGCGCGCTGACGAACTTCGGGGTGGAGCCCTTCCTGAGGCGCTTCCTGGTCAACGCGCCGCCTCCGCCGCCCCGGAACTCGTCGGAAGGCCCGGTGCCACCGACGGACCCGCGCCTTACCGCCTTCGTGTTCAAGATCCAGGCGAACATGGACCCGAAGCACCGGGACCGGATCGCCTTCGCCCGGATCTGCTCCGGGCGTTACGAACCGGGCGCCGCCGTCACGAACGTGCGTTCGGGGAAGGCGATCCGCCTGGCCGAGGCCCAGCAGTTCTTCGGGCAGGAGCGGGAGGCGGTCGAGGAGGCCTGGCCCGGCGACGTGGTCGGGATCCACGACCGGGGGAACCTCCGGATCGGCGACACGCTGGCCTCGAAGGGGTCGCCGGCCTTCGAGGCGATCCCCCCCTTCTCGCCCGAACACTTCGCCCGGGTGCACGTGCCGGACCCCCTCCGCCGGAAGCACCTCGACAAGGGGCTGCTCGAGCTGTCCGAGGAGGGTGCGGTCCAGGTCTTCTTCCAGGACGGGGGCGCGGGACCCGCACCGGTGGTGGGGGCGGTGGGGCCGCTCCAGTTCGACGTACTCCTGCACCGGCTGGAGCACGAGTACCAGGTCAAGGCCCGCCTGGACCCCATGCCCTACCGGGACGCCCGCTGGGTGACCGGGCCGATGGCCGAGATCCGCCGGGTCGCCTACGCGGTGGACGCGGCCCTGGTCTTCGACCGGCTGGAGCGCCCCCTCCTCCTCTTCCGGAGCGAATGGGTCAGGCAGGCCACCGAGCAGCGCGAGAAGGGGATCAGCCTGAAGCGGGTCGCCCTCGATTGAAGGCCCTGGCGACGCGGCCCACAGCGGAGGCGACGAAAAGGGTGCGTGACCGCAAGGCGCGCACTATGTTACGGGCATCGGGCGTGGCATGACCCCGCCGTCGTCCCGGCGGCGAGACCTTCCCCTTCTCCCCAACGTCGAGGGTGATCATGGAACGCGTATCGTCGAACGGGGCCCTTCGGCCCAACTCGCCCCCCGGATTCCTGGCGGTGGCAGCACTCTTCCTTCTCTTCCTGCTTCCCGGCATCGTGCCCGGCGCGGGCGCGGCCGAACTGGCGGCGCAGCAGGGGACGATCCAGGGGCGCATCGTGGATGCGCAGAGCGGAGAGCCGGTGGCATCGGGCATGGTCAGCATCACCGGAGCCGACGGGGGGGTCGTCGCAACGAGGACGACCAACCGTGACGGTTTCTGGTCTGCCGACGTCGCCCCGGGAAGCTACACGATCACCCTGCTCGCGATCGGATACGGGCGCCTGGACATGGGTACGGTGAACGTGCAGGCGGGGAGCGTCCAGAGACTGGACTTCCAGGCCCAGATGACCGCCATCCGCCTGGCCGACATCGTCGTGACGCAGGGCGGCGTGGGTGGCGTCGAGGAGGTTCGGCGGAACCCGAGCGCGGTGGCGCTGGTGTCTCCCGAGGAACTGCGGGTGCGTCCCACGACCACGCCGGTGGACCACCTCCGATCGCTTGCACAGGTGGACGTGATCCAGCAGGGGGTGCAGTCGACGAACGTGGTGGTCCGGGGCTTCAACAACATCTTCTCGGGCGCCCTGCACACCATGACCGACCACCGGGTGGCCGGGGTCCCCTCGCTCCGCGTGAACGTGATGAACTTCATCCCGACCACCGACGAGGACATCGCGCAGATGGAGCTGATCTTCGGGCCCGCGTCGGCGCTCTACGGTCCGAACACCGCGAACGGGGTCCTGCACATCCTGACCCGCTCGCCGCTCCGGGACCAGGGCACGTCGCTTGCGCTCACGGGCGGGGAGCGGAGCCTCTTCGCCGGGGTCTTCCGGACCGCGCACCAGGTCGGTGACAACGTGGGGCTCAAGGTGTCGGGGCAGTACTTCCGGGCCGAGGAGTGGGAGTACGTGGACCCCACCGAGGTGGCGGAGCGGCAGAAGTTCCAGGCCAACCGCGACTTCTGGCGCGCCGACATGATGCGCGCCGTGGGGATCACCCAGGCCCAGGCAGACCAGCGGATCGACCGGATCGGGGTGCGCGATCCGCAGCTCGAGCGCTGGTCCGGAGAGGCACGGATGGACTGGGCCGTTTCGGACGACGCCACCGCCTACCTCTCCGTGGGCCGCTCGAACGCCGGGAGGCAGGTCGAAATGACCGGTCTCGGGGCCGCCCAGGTCCAGGACTGGTCCTACACCTACTACCAGGCCCGCTTCGAGCGCGACCGCCTCTTCGCCCAGCTCTACCTGAACCAGAGCAACGCCGGTGACACCTACCTGCTCCGGAACGGCGCCCCGATCGTGGACCGCTCGAAGCTCTGGGTGGGGCAGCTCCGGCACGGCTCCGAGCTCGGCACCCGGAACTCCCTCGTCTACGGCGTCGACTTCGTCTTCACCGACCCCGAGACCGAGGGGACGATCAACGGGATCTACGAGGACGACGACCAGACCACCGAGATCGGCGCCTACGTGCAGAACCGCACCCGCCTGACCCCCGAGCTGGACCTCGTGGTGGCGGCCCGCGTCGACAACCACTCGGCGCTTCCGGACCCGGTCTTCTCGCCCCGGGCGGCGCTGGTCTACAACCCGGTCGAGGGACAGACCTTCCGCGCGAGCTTCAACCGGGCCTTCTCGACCCCCTCGTCGCTGAACCAGTTCCTGGACCTGGGCACCGCGATCCCGAACGCCACGCTGGCGCAGCTCGGCTACAGCGTTCGGGTGCAGGGAACCGGCACGAACGGCTTCCGCTTCGGGGGTCCGGGCGCCTACCAGATGCGCTCCCCCTTCACGCCGGCGCAGGCCGGCGGGCCCGCCACCCTCCTCCCGGCCGAGGCGGTGGCCTTCTGGGCCGCGGCGGCGCAGGTGGTGGGGCAGCAGGCCGGCCTTCCGCCGCAGGTGGTGGCCTACATCCAGAGCCTGCAGCCCACGCCGGCGCAGATCGGCTCGGCCTTCCTGAACCCGGTCACCGGGCAGGTGGGCGCGCTGGCCCAGCTCGACCTGCCCGACGTGGAGCCGATCCGGGAGTCGCTCCAGTCGAGCTTCGAGGTCGGGTACCGCGGCGTCCTCGCCGATCGGTTCTCCGTGCAGGCCGACGTCTGGTACTCGCGGCGGACCCAGCTCGTGACCCCGCTCACCGTCCGGACGCCGCTGGTGCTCATGGACGGCCAGCAGCTCGGTGCCTTCCTCGTGCCGCAGCTCGTGCCGGTGCTGATGCAGGGCGGCATGTCGCAGGAGCAGGCCCAGGCCACGGCGATCCAGATCGCCACCGGCATGGCCTCGGTGCCGGTGGGGGTGATCTCGTCCGCCGACGTGAACGCGAACGGTGCCCAGCTCCTCTCGACCTACACGAACGTGGACGATGACTTCGACCTGTGGGGTGTCGACCTCGGCGCCACCGTCCTGGTCGACGACAACTGGACGCTCCGGGCGTCGGCGGCCCTCGTGAACGACGACTACTTCACCACCACCCGGGGCGAGATCGTCACGCTGAACGCGCCGAAGCGGAAGGCGTCGGCCTCGGTCGGGTACCGGAGCGACGCCCTCGGGCTGACCACCGAGCTCCGGGGTCGCTACGCCGAGGGATTCCCGGCGAGCTCCGGGGTCTACGAGGGCACGGCCTGCATTCCCGGCGCCCCGTCCACGGCACTCCCCTGCGTCGACAGCGTGACCCTCTTCGACCTGACGATGGGGTACCGGATCCCGAACCTTCCCGGCACCTCGATCCAGCTCTCGGTGACGAACCTGGCCGACAAGGCGTTCCAGAGCTTCCCGGGCACCCCCGAGGTGGGGCGCATGGCGCTGCTCCGCCTTCGCTACGAGTTCTGATGCCCGAAGCCCGGCATGACGCCGACCCGGTCGCGGACGACCTGGCGGCGGACCCCTTCCACCTCCCCGAGCTCGACCCCGGGGAGGTGGAAGGGGTGCTGGCGGACACCGAGGGCCCCCTCCTGGTGGACTTCTTCGCCACCTGGTGCGGACCCTGCGCCTGGATCGTTCCGACGCTCCGCGCCCTCAACGAGGCGTTCGGTGAACGCGTCCGGATCGTGAAGGTCGACGTGGACCAGGTGCCGGACCTGGCCCGCTCGCTTCGCATCGGGAGCGTGCCGACGATCGTTCTCTTCGAGCAGGGCGTCGAGGTCGAACGGAGCATCGGCGTCGAGCCCGAACGGGTGCGCCGGATGGTCGAGGAGGCGGCGGCACGGGCTGCGGGGGTCTGAGGAGCGGGGTCCCCGGGCGCCGGCGCATTGACCCGGCGCCGGAAATGCCTATCTATACCCGATGCACACGCCTTCATCGTCCGGGCCGGCCGCCGCACGTCCTCCTGCGGAGGCGGACGGCCGCCCTGCCGTGGCCGTCGTCGGAGGCTCGGGGTACACGGGCCGGGAGCTGACGCGGCTCCTGGCCGCGCATCCCGGGGTCGAGCTCGTGTTCACCACCTCGCGCTCCGAGGCCGGTGGCCGGAGTCCGGTGCCCGATGTCCCCTTTTCCAACCCTCCCCTCGAGGCGCTGGCCGGGGTGGACGTGATCTTCCTCTGCCTGCCCCACGGCGAGGCCGCGAGCTGGGTGGAGCGGATCGAGGCCCTGGTGGGTGACGCGTCGCGAGGGCCGCGCATCGTCGACCTGACCGCCGATCACAGGCCCGGGTCGGGACGCGAGGCCGGCTGGCATTACGGGATCAACGAGTGGGTCCGCCCTTCACTCGCGGACGCGCGCCGGGTGGCGAACCCCGGATGCTATCCCACCGGCGTGCTCCTCGCCCTTCTCCCCCTGGTCGAGGCCGGGCTCGTCGATACCGACCGCCTCACGGTGGTGAACGCGGCCTCGGGGGTGACGGGGGCGGGAAGGTCGCCCAGGACGGATCTTCTCTTCGCCGAGATCGCGAACAACTTCCGCGCCTACGGCTGGGGGAACCGCCACCGCCATCTCCTCGAAATGCGGGCGCTCCTTCCCGGCGTCGAGCTCCTCTTCCAGCCCCACCTGCTGCCGGTGCCCCGGGGCATCGTCGAGACGCTGGTGGTGCCGGTCCATGAGGGGGTCGACGCGGCTGCAGTCCAGGGGGCCTGGGCAGCACGCTACGGGGGCGAGCCGGCGATCAGCCTGGTGGCTGACGGACTTCCCGCGCTGGCCGACGTGATCTCGACCGACCTGCTGGCCCTCGGCGCCGTGCCGGCCGCCGATCTGCGGCACCCCGCCGTCGTCGTGGGAGCCGCCCTCGACAACCTGGGGAAGGGAGCCGCCGGCCAGGCGGTGCAGAACCTGAACGCCATCCACGGGTGGCCCACCGAGACCGGAGTGCGCTGCTGAATGTCCGCCATCGAGATCGGGGACGACGCGTCCCTCCTGGCCGTCTACCGCCGCCCCGACGCCGTCTTCGAGCGCGGCGAGGGGTGCGAGCTCATCGACCGCACCGGGCGCCGCTACCTGGACTTCACCGCCGGAATCGGGGTCACGGCGCTCGGGCACGGAAGCCCGATCATTCGCGAGGCGGCCGAGGCCGCCCTCGAACGGGGGCTCATCCATACCTCGAACCTCTACCGGACCGCCCCGGGCGAGGCGCTGGCCCGCCTCCTCTGCCGCGAGACCGGCATGGACCGGGTCTTCTTCTGCAACTCCGGGGGCGAGGGCATGGAGGGCGCCCTCAAGTTCGCCCGGAAGTGGGCGCGGATGCGGGTCGGGTGGAGCCTCGAGACCGGTGACCCGCCGGGCTTCCGGAAGACCGGGATCGTCGCCTTCCACGGGGCCTTCCACGGACGGATGCTGGGATGCGTGGCCGCGACCCACAAGGCCCAGTACCGCGCGCCCTTCGAGCCGGTCATGCCCGGGGTGACCTTCGTCGATCCCCGGGACCGGGGCGCGGTGGATGCAACCCTCGACGCCGAGACGGTGGCGGCGGTCCTGGTGGAGCCGATCCAGGGCGAAGGCGGGATCCGACCGATCCCCGACGACCTTCTCCGGGATCTCCGCGTCTGGACCCGGGAGCGGGACATCGCCCTGGTGCTCGACGAGATCCAGTGCGGCGTGGGTCGCACGGGGACCTTCCGGGCCCACGCGTCGGCCGGCATCCGCCCCGACATCCTGGTGCTGGCGAAGCCCCTCGCGGGCGGCTTCCCGATGGGGGCGATCCTCGTGACCGAGGAGGTGGCGGGGGCGCTCCAGCCCGGAGACCACGGCACCACCTTCGGCGGCGGCCCCTTCGTTGCCGCGGTGGCGCTGGCGGTGGTGGGGCACATTGCGGAACCGGCCTTCCTGGAGGGTGTCCGCGCCCGGGGGGAGACGCTGGCCCGCCTCCTGACCGGCATCGCCGAGCGGCATCCGGAGCTCGTGGTGGAGACCCGCGGTCGGGGGCTCATGCGCGGCATGGAGCTCGACATGGAGG
>JBJHBX010000043.1:0-13347 GCA_050485725.1 Gemmatimonadales bacterium
GCGATCCCGATGCCGGTCAGGAAACCCCACAGGTGGAACGAGGCGATGAAGAAGTAGTCGCGCTCGCGCACCTCGCGCATGTCGCGGGGCGTGCCCTCGGGGGCGAGCGAGAAGCCGTACTTGAAGTTCAGGTAGAAGACGAGGAGCACGGTCACCGTCACCGCCAGCGTCCCCATGTACGTGCCCCACCCCGGACCCGCCCTGACCGAGACCACGATCCCGAGCACGCCGAGCCCGAGCACGAGGAGCGACACGGGGAGGCGGCTGTTCCCCGGCACCTCCGAATGGGCGAGCCCCCGCGCCCACTGCCAGTCGAAGTACTGGAAGTAGTTCCAGTACTGGTGCGCGATGAGGCCGGCCCCGCGCCGGGTCAGGCCGCGGGGGTCGGTGGGGTCGGCCATGATCGAGGGCTTCCCGTACTGCTCCCGCCTCAGGTTGTAGGCCAGGGCATCGCACCCGGTGCGCCCGTTCGTGTAGATCGCGACGGCGGCGGCCACCATCGAGTCGCAGACCGGCTCCCCCTCGTTGATCAGGGGCTGCTGGGCCGAGCGGAGCGGCAGGAAGAAGTTGAAGCTGAGCCCGAGCACCACGGCGAGCGCGCCCCGGGTCAGGAGCCGCGAGTCCAGGAGGATGCGCGGCTTCTCGACGAGAATGAGGAGCCCCAGCGCCGGCGCCGGGAGCACCGACATCAGGTGGTTCGTGGAGCCGAGCACCATCAGGTAGACCGCAAGGACCAGGTACCAGCCGGCCCCGGGCTCGTCCTTCCGGTCGCGCCACCGCACGGCGAGCCACGACACGAGCGCGATGATCAGCACGCTCAGCGTGTAGACCTTCTCGTTCACGTTGGACTGGTTCCAGACCGTGTACGCGGTGGCGCCCATCAGCGCCCCGGCCCAGGCTCCGACCAGGGGAATGCGGAGGCTCCAGGGCAGCTCCACCTCGCGGTCCTTCGCGAGCCACCCAGCGAGGATCCGGTGCGTGACGAGGAAGAAGAAGCCGGTGGCCGCCGCCGAGGTGACGGCGGCGAAGAGGTTGATGCGGACCGGGACCGACATGCCCGTGAGCCCCAGGAGCACGCTCCAGACGCGCCCCACCACCACGAAGAGCGGGTTCCCCGGGGGGTGTGGGATCCCCAGGATGTGCGCCGTCGCGATGTACTCGCTCGTGTCCCAGAACCAGGTCGTGGGCGCGAGGGTGACCACGTAGAGGAGGAGCGCGGCGCCGGCGGCGGCGAGGGCGTGCCCATACGGGGGGCGCTCGACCTGGGACGCTGCGTCGAAGGGACGGGGGTCGGTCATGATCCGGGTCCGGGAGGGTTCGCGCGCCGGAGGGCCCGGCGTGGAAGTCGCACCACCATAAGGTCACCCGGGATGCGGTGGAAGGGGAGTCCCGGTATCGTTGGCCCCATGACCTCCGGACTTCTCCCTGCGTTCCGGTTCCTCCGGGGCTGGTCCCGCGCCTCCGGGGGCGAGGTCCGGGTGCCGGGCATCCGCGAGACCCTCACGGAGCTCGAGGTGCCGGCCCCCGGGGCGGCGGGTGGCGCCGAGGGCCGGGTCCGGGCGCTCCGGGTGTCACCGGCCGGCCGTGCGGGCGAGGCCGACCGCCCGCTCCCGGGGTGGGTCGTGCTTCACGGCCTGACGGTGCCCGGGATCGACCACCGCTCCCTCCGGCGCTTCGCCCGGGCCCTGGCCGGGAGCGGAGCCCGGGTGCTTGTGCCCGAGATTCCACCGTGGACCCGCCTGGCGTTCGCCCCGGCCGAGGCCCGCCGGATCGCCGCCGCGGCGGTGGCGGCCCATGCCCGGGACCCTGGGGTGGCCCCCGGGGGCGTGCGGCTCGCCGGATTCTCCTTCGGCGGCCCGCAGGCGCTCGCGCTCTCGGCCGCCCCCGCGGTGGCGGAGCAGCTCTCGGCGGTCCTGGCCTGGGGCAGCTACGGCAGCCTCGAGAGCACGATCCGCTTCGGGTTCACCGGCGAACACCGGTCGAGCCGGGGCGTGGAGCGGCTTCGCCCGGACCCCTACGCCCGCTGGATCAGCGGCGCGAACCTGCTGGCGCAGACCCCCGGGTTCGAGGGGAGCGAGGCGGTGGCCGAGGGGCTTCACCGGGTCGCCTACCGCTCCGGAGAGGCGGGGCTCGACGCCTTCGACCCCGTCCTGGCGCGCTACGCGGCCTCGGTCCGGGAGGCGCTCCCCCGGGGCGACCGCCCCCTCTTCGACCTCTTCGTGCCTCCGGGCGGCGGGTTTCCGGACCGGGACGCGGCGGACGAGGTGGCGGAGGCGCTCGTGCAGGCGGCGCGCACGCAGGTGCCGGCCCTGGATCCCCTGCCGGGCCTCGAGAGGATCCCGGTTCCGGTGCACCTCCTCCACGGCCGCGGCGACATCCTGATCCCCTGGTCCGAAACCGAGCGGATCGACGCCCTCCTGCGCCCCCGGGCCCCCGCCGTGCACACGACGATCACGGGGCTCTTCGCCCACTCCGGAGAGGAGGGCGGCGGGGTCGGACTCGGTGCGCTGGCGGGCCGGGCCCGCGAGGGCGCCCGCTTCGTCGCGGCGCTGGGCCGCCTGCTCGGTCCGTTGCGCCCCGGGGCGCCCCCCGGGCCCGGCGCCGGCCTCAGGGAATGACGACCCCCGCCCAGTCCCATCCCTCGAGCCCACGGGCCCCGACGGCGCGGACCTCGACGCGGTCGCCCGGCCGGACCCCCGTCAGGGTGTAGCCGGGCTCGGCCACGACCCCGAGCTCCCGGACCTCGCCCGTCAGGCTGCGCACCCGCACCCGATAGCCCTCGACCCCGGCCTCGGGCGCCGGCTCCCAGGTCACCTGGATCCCCGTCGGCGTGCGCCCGGAAATCCGCATCCCCTCGAGCCGGCTTGGCGCGTCGGCCAGGAAGATGATGCTCGCCACCGTGGTGCGGCTGACCTCGGCCACCAGCCGGTGATTGATCGTCTCGACCTGGTCGGTCCGCTGGTGGTAGTTCGGGTTCCCGAGCACGGGGTAGGAGCCGATTCCCCCGACGATGTCGCCGTACGCCTCGAAGAAGACCGCCCCGTCGGTGCCCCGGTAGTACAGGGCGTCGTAGGTGATGAGCTCCGAGAAGAAGTGGGCGGCGGCGTGCTGGATCCGCATGATGCCGGGGTTCGAGTAGCGGATCGTGTTGTCGAGGCGGTGGCTCCGGGTCCACCCGATCATGTCGTTGTTCAGCACGCCGACGATGCGCTTCCCGTTCTCGACGGCCAGGCGCACGTACTCGCGGGCGCCGAGGAGCCCCGCCTCTTCCGCGGTCAGGAAGGCGAACTCGATCGTGGCGCGCCGGGGGTTGTCGGCGAGCACCCGCGCCGCCTCGAGGAGCGCGGTGGTCCCCGACGAGTTGTCGTCGGCGCCGGGCGAAGGGAGCACCGAGTCGAAGTGCGACGAGATCGTGTAGATCAGCTCGGGGTTCGCGGTGCCGGGAAGGCGGGCCACGACGTTCGCCGCCGGGATCCCCCGGGGTTCGAACCACTCGAGCTCGACCTCGTACCCCCAGGACCGGAGCGTCTCGGCCAGGTACTCGGTGGCCTCGAGGTTCCCGGGCATCCCGATGAACTTGGAGCCCATCCGGTACAGGTTGTCGGCATGGTGATGCACCCGCCCCACCTGCACCGCCCCGGCCACTGCCGCCACCTCGTCGCGGATCGGGGCGAAGCGGGCTTCTCCCTCGGCCAGGAGCTCGGTCTCGTGCGCCAGGTTCGCCTCGAGGCGGGCGACGAGGGCGTCGAGCTCCACCTCGGCCTCGAGGTCGATCCGGAACACGCCCCGCTCGGGCGAGATCGTGTTTCCGTCGCGTTCCGCCGAGACCATGAGGGCCTGGCCGTCGGGGCTCACGACCCACTCGTACTCGGGCGCGATGGTCCGGAGCGTGTTGTTGTGGAAGAGGCGGTACGCTTCGCCCGTGTCCAGGTCGTACAGGTACGCGCGCCGGTGCCGGGCCTCGCCCTTGAGCGCCAGGATCCGGGTGTCGTCGATCCAGGCGGGGAACTGGTCGTGCTGGATCTCGCGGGTCACCCTGTCGAGCCCCTGCGGGGGGTTCGCGGCGGTCCCCGGGTCGAGGGACTCCGGCGCGTCGGCGGAGACGAGGAAGATCTCCCAGTCGGTGTGCGGCATCGCCTTGAAGGCCACGCGGCTTCCGTCGGGCGAAACCGCCGGATCGCCCAGGCGGAGCGTCGTTTCGATGACCACCCGGGCCGAGGCGGCCGAGGCGGGTACGCCATTCGAGAGATCGAGGGTGAGGATGCGCCCGGGCTGCCCCGCCCCCTGGGCCGCTCCCTGCGCGCCGGGGCCCCCGCCGGGGCCGTCGTGCCACGCGATCCGGCTCCCGTCGCGCGCAAGCGAGGGGGTGTTCCCGGCCATGCGCAGCGTGGCCCCGGTCTCGAGGTCGACGAGGGCGAAGCCGGGCCCCCCGGTGGGGGTGGCATCCTGCGCCGATGCCGAGAAGGGCGACCGGGGCGGAACCGTCGCGAGCACGACCCGGCCGCCGGCGGCGACCACCGGGTTCGTCAGCACGGCCAGGTCGCCGGCCGGGGTCAGGGGCTCGGGTTCCCACCGCGGGGGACCGGCACGGAAGAGCGCGACCCGGTCCGAGCCGGGGTCGGGCGCCATGGCCAGGATCAGCGTCTCCGCGCCGCCGGTTCCGTCGGGCCGGAAGGCCGCCGCCTGGAAGCGCATCGAGCCGAGAGGCACGCGGACCTCATCGATTCCGGAAAGCTCCCGGATCACGAGCACCTCTCCGGCCTCGGCCCCGGCTCCCCCGCCGGTCGCGGCCCCCTGGCCGGCTCCGGCGGCCGTCCCCCCTGCCCCGGCCACCGGCTCGTCCACCCAGGCCACCCGCCCCGTCGGCGAGAGCGCCGTGCGCTGGGCCGGCACCACGATCCGGCGACCGCCGGCGGCGGGTTCGATCCGGGTCTCCCACCGGTCGCCCACGTTCCGGGCCCACGCGACCCACGTGCCGTCGGGCGAGACCGACAGGAAGCGGCCGTCATCGTCGAGTTCCCGAACCGGATGGAGCTCGCCGGTCAGGCGCGCGGCCTCGCGGCGGTGCGCCGCACCGTCGGGCCCTCGGAGGATGGAGAGGTAGCCCTCCATGGCCTCCACGTAGCGTCCCTCGTCCCACGCGAAGTAGGCATCCTGGAGGGCGGGGGCGGGCCTGAGTTGCGCGGCGAGGGGGGCGGCCGGCGCGGTCGTCGCCGCGGCCGTGGCCAGCATGGCCAGGCAGATGGCGCTGCCGGGAGTACGGCGGATCCACGGTCGTGAGAACGAGTCAGCGGGCACGGTCGAAGCGATATCGGTCACGGAGTCCGTCGTCGGGGGCAGGGTTTGGGGTTCCGGTTCGCGGGACCGAACATCCCGCGGGTGCCCCCCCGGCGCAAGGCGGGAACAGGCATCCGGCGGCGCGGTACCCCGGACGTACGACTCCCGCTTCCACGAGGTCCGCCATGTCACGCATCGCGCATTCCCTGGTCCCGCTGGCCGCCGCCACGCTCTTCGCTCTGCTCGCCGCTCCCGCCGCACCGGGCACGGCCCAGGCCCAGGCCCAGGCGCAGGGACTCCCCGAACGCGCGGCCCCGCCGCAGGGGAGCTTCGTTGTCGAGAACGTGACCCTCCTCCCCATGGTCGCAGGCGCCGGGGCGGCCCCCGGCGAGAAGGCGCTCGAGGGCCGGACCGTGGTGATCGAGGCCGGCCGGATCACCGCGATCGGGGCCGCCGGGAGCGTGGCGGTCCCCGAGGGCGCCATCCGGATCGATGGCACGGGACGGACGCTCCTCCCCGGCCTGGCCGAGATGCATGCCCACGTCCCGCCGGGCCAGGACCCGCCGCGGGAGCTCGTGGAGGAATACCTCTTCCTGTACGTGGCGAACGGGATCACCACGATCCGGGGCATGCTCGGGGCGCCCTACCAGCTCGAGCTCCGGGAGGAGATCCGCCGCGGCGACGTGCTGGGCCCCCGGTTCTACGTGGGCGCGCCCTCGGTGAACGGAAACTCCGCCCCCGACCCCGCCGCCGCCGAGGCGGTCGTCAGGGCCCATGCTGCCGCCGGATACGACTTCCTGAAGATCCACCCCGGTGTGCCCCGCGACGCCTGGGACCGGATGGTCGAGGTGGCGCGCGAGGTTGGGATCACCTATGCGGGCCACATCCCCGCCGACGTCGGAATCGACCACGCGGTCGCCACCGGGATCGCCACGATCGACCACCTGGACGGCTACCTCGAGGTGACCCGCCGGGACGACCTCCCCGAGGGCGCGTCGAGCGCCGAGCGCTTCGCCGCCACCGACGCTTCGAAACTCGATGCCCTCGTCGGCCGCCTTGCCGAGGCCGGTGTCTGGCAGGTCCCGACCCAGTATCTCTGGAACCACCTGAACGGCTACGTCGATCCGGATTCGCTGCTGGCACTTCCCGAGTTCCGGTACATCTCCCCCGGGCAGCGGATGGGGTATCGAAACCAGGCCGACCAGCGCCGGGCGAACCCCAACTTCACCCCCGAATCCGATGCCGCGCACCGCGAGATGCGACAGGCCTTCCTGCGTGCGACCCACGCGGCCGGTGTACCGATCCTGATGGGGACGGATTCCCCCCAGCTCTTCAACGTCCCGGGGTTCGCCCTCCACCGCGAGATCCCGCTGATGGAGGATGCGGGAATGTCGCCCTACGAGGTGCTCCTCTCCGGCACCCGCTGGGTCGCGGAGTACGTCGAGCAGTCGCTGGGCCAGCCCGGTGACTTCGGAACGATCGAGATCGGAAAGCGCGCCGATCTCCTCCTCCTGGACGGAAACCCCCTCGAGGACCTTGGCCGCCTGCGGGAACCCGCCGGCGTCTTCGTCGACGGGCGGTGGGTGGGTGGTGACGTGATCCGGGAAGGCCTCGAGGCCATCGCCGCGAAGTACGACTCGGAGGGGTGAACGGGGTGGCGTGGCGGGATCAGAACCGCCACTCCACTCCGACCAGCGGGAGGAACGGACGGGTCGCTATCGGGCGGAGCTCCTCGTCGCGCCAGCGCTCGAAGTAGTGGAAGAGCGCGTCCCTCCGGTCGAGCGCGTTCAGCACCCTCAGGTAAGGGCGGAACTCCGTGGATCGCCCTGCGATCGTCGGCGTCACGCGCCACGAGGCCTCGAGATCGAGGCGGAGGAAGTCGTCCTCGGCAGCGACCTCGAGGGGGTTCTGCGCCGAGGCGTTCGCGATCCGATCGACCCCGGAAAGGGTATGGACCACCGGAGTCCGGGTACCCGTTCCCCATCCCCCTCCCTCGGGGAAGTCGGGCGCCGCAGCTGCCATGGCCACGCCGGTCAGCGGGAGGCCTGCACCGTATCCCAGCGTCACCCCCAGATCCAGACCGCTTGCGAACTCCATCCGTGCTCCTGTGGAAAGCAGGTGGCGCCCCGCGAAATCGCGCCTGCGTGACGCGCCCGTGTCACCCCCGGGGGCCGGGGTGGCCGTCCATACCCAGGTCAGCGCGTATCCAATCCAGCCCTCGAAGGTCTCGCCCCCCCGGGTGACCCTGAGGTCGGTTCCCGAGGCATGCACCGGACGTTCGTGGCCGTCGAACCGCTTTGCGAACCCCGACACCTCGAACCGCAGTTCCGGCGAGAGCGCCTGGTCGAGCCCGAGCACCACGTGGTTCGCCGAGGAAACGTGGAGCGATGGGGCCCAGAAGAGACGCGCCACCCCCGACTCCTCCTGCTGCGACGCGATGGACGAGATCGGTGAGCTCTCATGGAACCGGCCGGCAGAGAGCGTCAGGAAGGCATCCTCGGTGAGCCGGTAACGGAGGGCCGCTCGCGGGGCCAGGCGAACCTGTCCGTCCACCCCGAACCAGTCGGCTCGCATTCCGCCCCTCAGGTCGAGGTCCGGCGCCACGGGCACCTCCAGTTCGGCGAAGGCGCCCGCGCGGTCGGCCGTGCGTCTCGCGCCGCGGGCCTCGACACGGGTCTGGCGGACCGCGGAAAGCGGGTCGAGTTCCCAGCGGAACAGCTGCCTCTCCATGCTCCCGCCCCAGCGCAGGTGCGCGTGCGACACCGAGAACTCGGCGCGAGCGCGGTCCGAGCCGGTGCGCGCAAGGACCGGATCGGGCCAGTTGATCGGCAGCGAGGCGTCGTAGCCCGAGGCTGCGACCAGCGCCTCGATCCGGTGCCCGTCGCCGGCCTGCTGCCAGCGCACGGAAAGGGCGCGGTTCCCCCACGACGCGAGATCGGACTCCCGCGAGAGAAGCGCGGCACCCAGCTCCCCCAGGTGCACCCCCTCGCGGTTCTGGAATGCCGTGATCGCGAGGTGCTGACCCGTGGCCGGCTGGGCCCCGAAACGAAGGAGCGCGTCACGATACCGATAGGGGAAGTCCCCTCCGGCCGCCAGCCCATGGACGCCGCGAAGCGAACCCATGAGCCCCGCGGACCTCCAGAGCGGCAGTTCGATGCCCAGCCGGCCCGCGATCGGATCGATGGCGACCTGTCCGTGGACCCGGTCCCCCCGGGGTGCGCGCGTCTCCACGTCGAGGATGTAGGAGAGGCCGCCGTCGTAGCGGGCCGGGGCGCCGCCCAGGTGCAGCCGGGCATCGCCCAGGACCCCGGCATCGAACGAGGGGACCAGGCCGGCCAGGTGGAACGGGGTCAGGATCGGTGCCCCGTCGAGGAGGACCTGCCTCGAATCCACGGTGGAGCCCCGCATGAAGAGCACCTCGCCGGCATCGCCCGGCTGCTCCCCGGGGGGCCTCGAGACCGCGCTGCCGAGCCCCGTCTCGACGAACCCGCTGGTGGCCTCGAGGGCGGGAACGAGCAGGCGGGCCGTCCGGGTCCCTGGCGAAGGGAACGGCGCAGTGGGCCGGGGGGCGGGCACGGGCACGAACGAGGCGCGCACGCTGACGGGGGGCAGCTCGAGGACCCTCCGCTCGAGAGAGATGTTCACCTCGAGCTCCCCTTCCGCCGGCAGGGTCACGTCGAAGACCGCGGGGGCGGCGGCCACGTGGAAGACGTGGATCCGCGCGCGGCCGGCGTCCAGACCGGTCAGCCGATATCGGCCCCCCGCATCCGAGCTCGCCCGCATGAGCTTCGACCCCTGCCGGAGCTCGACGATGGCGCCGGGGAGTCCCTCGCCGTCCCGGAAGCCGATCGCCCGAACGGTCCCGCGCAGCACGGGTGCGACGGTATCCGCCGGAGCCGCACCGGCCTGGCCGGTCGCGAACGCGCCCTCCACGGAAAGGAGTACCCGGTGTGGGACATCCGCCTCCGCCTGGACGGGAGCGCCCAGTCCGGCAGCGATGGCGCCGGCCAGCGCGAAGGCGACCGGCGCGGCTGTGCGGGGTCCGGGGCTGCTCATTCCGGCACCCGAAGCTGGACTCCGTCCGAGCGCGGGTCGGCCGGCACGCCCTCGCCGAACTGGAACGCACCTCCGTGCCATCGGACCAGTTGCCGCATGCCTGCGCGAAGAACCACCTCGCCCGGGCCGGCCGGAATCCGGACCAGGACGCCGGTACCGGAGGTGTTCCCGAGATCGACGGTCACCGATCCTGAACCGGCGTCGAACCGGGCCCCTTCCGGCGCCAGCACCTCGACCCGGTCACCTTCCACCACCTGCAGTTCCACCAGGGTCCCCGCCGGCGCCGACTCGAGGGCGACCTGCACGGTTCCGTCGCGGAAGCCCACGGCCACGCCGGCGGTCCCGGGCATGGCGTCCGTGGCCGCAGCCGCGTTCACCGTCGTCGACCCGTCGGTGGCACCCCCCACCCCGGCGAAGAAGGTGCGGAGGGGTGAGCCCGGAAGCGCGGCCGCGGCGCCGCCGGCCACGAGCACCAGGATGGCCGCAGCCGCGGCACTTCGACGACGGAGTCCGGATCCCCGGGCCGAGGCACGACGGCGGCGGACCTCCCACCTTGCCCGGTCCAGGGAGATCCGGTCCCCGGACGATACCGGATCGGACAGCATGCCGAGCGCCGCAGAGGTCGTCGCGGCCGCGTGCGTCAGGCGGAGAACCACTTCCCTGCAGCCCGGACACCCCTCCAGGTGCACCCGTACCTCCTCGGCCTCGATCTCCGGCAGCTCGCCATCGAGGCCGGCCTGCAGGGTTCCAGGATCCGGGTGCCTGCCCTCCTCGAGGGCGTCCAGTACGTCGAGTTGGCTACTCATGTTCGGATCATCCGCTCGCTCAGTTCGGATTCGAAGCGCCGCCGGGCCCGGGCGAGAAGCGTTCCGACCGACGTCTCCTGGACGCCCACCGCTTCCGCCAGCTCGCGGTACGAGAAGCCCTCCTCCCGCAGGAGGAGCAGCGTCCTGTCCCGCTCGTCGAGCTGGTCGAGAACGCTTCGGATCTCGCGAATCCGCTCTTCCCGCTCCAGCGCCTCATCGGGCGGGCGTGGGCCGTCGACCGGTCGCAGCTCACCCGGGTTCGCCTCGCGGAGCCTCGTCCGGTTCCCTTCGACGCGTCCCCGGTCTCGCACCACATGGGTCGCGACCTTGTAGAGCCAGGCCCTCAGTCCCGACGCGTCCCCGCGGGGCCGGCGGTCGAGAAAGCGCACGAAGGCCTCCTGCGCCGCATCCTCCGCCACGTCCGGGTCGGACGTCATCCGCCGGCAGTAGCGCACCAGGCCCGGATAGACGTCGTCAAACAGGCGATCGAAATCCACGTGGCTCTCGGAGAAGGTCTCGTGTGCTTCGGTTGGGCACCGGCAGATCCAGGTGCCCGGCCTGCCCCGCTTGCATCCGAAGAACGACCGGCACCTCCGAAATGTGACGGAGGCGAGGTCGACGGGGGAGCCCCCCGTGGGGGTCCCCTACGAGATGGACTCGTGAGTCGATTCGATTCGACCCCGTATCGACCGCAGGCGGAGCCCTCCCTGGTGCCAGCTCAGCTCGGGTGCCGGCTCAGGCCGGACTCCAGCTTGCGCCGGGTTCCAGCTCGCGCCCGGCCCATGCTCAGGCCGGGCGCTCGATGGGTTCGGTCGCCATCACCCGCCGAAGATGCGGGTGCTTCCTCCACAGATAGCCGGCCATCGTGACCACGCCCACCAGGTTGCCGAGCGCAATGTTCCACCATGCCAGGGGTCCCAGGAGAAACTCCGCCATGATGGCCATGGCACCGAGGAAGAAGGCCTGGAACGCGACGAAGAGGAGCATCGCGCCCACGAGCACCGGTGGCTGCTTCTCCGCCTGCCTGGCGATCGCCGCTGCCACCGAGCCGATCACCACGAAGACCGCGTAGTGAATCGGCGTGTAGGCCGCGGTGATCCACATCGAGGTCTGCACCTCCGAAAGGTCCGTCGCTCCGAGGAAGAGGACCGACCCCAGCGCGGACGGTGTGAAGAACGGGCGGCCCTGCAACGTGTCCACCACGAGGAACCAGGTTGCGACGAGGAACCCGGAGAGGATCCCCACGATCAGGCCCTCGCGAAGGACCCGCCCCTCCCGGAGGGCCCCGCCCCAGTCCACCCGTTCGGTGACGCCCGAGATATGGAGGAAGGACACCATCGCGATGCCCGCGAGCAGGTTGCCCCCCAGCACCTCCGCCCACCCCAGCTCGGCAACGACATCGATGCCCGACCCCAGGGCACTCATGAAGAAGACGCCGTTGAAGAGTATGAACCCCGCGACCAGCCCGAAAAGCAGGTTGGGCGCCCGCTCGAGCTGGGCCAGGGCCCACGCGAGTCCGACCCCCGCCGCGGCGAGCGCGGAGAAGTGGATCACGGTGAAGAGCAGGATCAGTCCGGTCGAGGATTCGAGTCCGTCGAATCCGAACAGGACCGACCCGATCATGGCCGGCGTGCGAAAGGGCGCCCCGGCAACCTGGTCCACCACGAGGAACCAGAGCGCAAGCACCCCGGCCCCGATCAGCCCCGAAATGGCCCCACGCACCAGGATCACCCTGCCCTCCACGTTCGCAGCAGCCATCGATCCGTCCTCCGCTCAGATGATGATCGACCTCGCGTTCCCCCGCCCCGCCCCCCCGGACCGGGGCGACCTCCTTACACCGGGCCGAACCCTCGCCGCCGCCAGATGTTCCGGATCAAGCCTCCAGGCTCAAGGGGCGCGTGTGCATGCCTCCACCCCTGCACCTGCACCTTCGTGTTCGGAGAGTGTTGGTCCCGAGGATCCATGGATCCGCCCTCGACCCCTTGCCATCCTCCGCTCATGAAGACGTATGCCGAAGGGCCGGGACGAGCGGGTGTCGAAGCGGGCCAGCCACGCGACCCGGCCGCTCTGCCGGACCGCGACCTGCTTCTCGAGTGGATGCGACTCGCCCGCTTCGGGGGCGGGCGCCCTCCATGCATCAGGTGCGGCCACGGATCGACTCAGCGATGGGGAAGCTTTCGTGGCCGTCGGAGATATCGTTGCGTCCGTTGCCGCGGAACCTTCAGTGACCTCTCCGGCACTGCGCTCCACCGGTGCAAACGGCTGGACCGATGGCCCCAGGTGGCCCAGGCCATGGAGGGGTCGGCGTCGATTCGCGAGACGGCCCGGGAATGCGGCATTGCACCCTCCACCGCGTTCCGATGGCGGCATCGTCTCCTCTCTCGTGCGGTCCAGGTCCAGTGGGGATCGTGTCGACCCGGGGCCCTCGTGGTGACTGAGCTCGCTCGCCTGTCTGAATCGGCCAAAGGGGATCCACGCCGCGCGCCACTCGGGAGCGTACCACCCCGGGGACTGCTTGCGTCCAGTGCTCCGGGGCCGGAGAACCGCGTTTGGGTCCTGATTTCGAACGTACGAGCCCGGGCCCGTGGAAAGGTCTTCCTGGAGCTCGAGCCGGTATGGATCGGTCCAACGCCCCCGCCGGCGAAGGCTCTCGCAAGGGGGCTGGATGCTGTCGTCTCGGAGCGAGGCAGGGTCTTCGGGGGAATGGGACGGCTGAGCCCGATGGCTTTCGCAACCCGGAAGCTTGGGCTCCGGTGGAACGAATGGCCGACAGGCACGACATCGACGCAGGCTATCGAGTGTGGACTGGACTCCGTGAGGACGCTGCGCGACCGGCTGCGAGCATGGATCCGGGTGTTCCGCGGGGTCGCGACGCACCACCTCCGGAAGTACCTCACCTGGTTCCTGCTGCTGGAGCCTCACCTGAAGCCCCCGCCAAGCCATGGACACTTGCGCAGGATCCCCGGCGGCTGGCGGGTCCCGGTGCCGCGTGGGATTCGCCTGGTACAGTGCTTCCTTCCAGACCCCGGGGCTCACACTCCTGTGGGACCAACACGCTCCGCGCACGGACCCGCAGCGAAGCGGGGGGGGGAGGGAGGGCCGGAGGGCGAGGGGCCATCGCCCCGGACGCCGTGAGGCCGATGCGGTGAGGCCAACGCGGTGAAGCGGACGCGGAGCGGAGCGCTGGAAGATGAGCCGGCTGGGACTC
>JBJHBX010000044.1:0-13074 GCA_050485725.1 Gemmatimonadales bacterium
GGTCTTCACACCGGAGCGCGCCCGTTCCGAGAACCCCGCCTTCTTCCACGCCGCGGGGCCTGAGCGTCACAGGCCCTGGGTCTGCCTCAAGATGGCGGTCTCGGCCGACGGTTTCATCGCGGCGCGCCCGGGCGAGCGGACCCCGATTTCGGGGGCGGAGGCGGCGGGCGGGGTCCAGCGCCTCCGCGCCGGCTTCGACGCGATCCTCGTGGGAGGACACACCGCCGTCGTCGACGACCCGCTCCTGACGGTCCGGGGCGAGGTCGAGCCCCGGGTTCCCCCGCGGCGGGTGGTGCTCGATGCGGAGGGGCGGCTTCCGCCGACGGCCCGGCTCTTCCGCGAGGGGACCGGAGAGGTGATCGTGTTCGGGCCTGGAGGGCGCCAGGGGGCCACCCTGGAGGCGACAGGGGCGGCGCGGCGGAAGGGACGGCGGGCGGGAGCTGCGGGTACTGCCCCACCCAGCGGCCCCGTTCCCGTGCGCCGCGAACCCATGGCGCTGGTCGAGGGCTCGGCCGAGGCCGGGGAACCGCGCTTCGACCTGGCGCGGGTCCTGGGGCGCCTGCGGGAGCTCGGCGTGACGGCGGTCCTCTGCGAGGGCGGCGGCACCCTCGCGGCGGCGCTCCTCGCGGCGGGGCTCGTGGACCGGTTCGTGCTCATCGAATCGGAACGCAGCATCGGCGCCGGGGGTGTACCCGCCTTCCCGGGGGTCTCCGCCCGGCACCTCCCCTGGGGCGCCGGGGAGGATGCGTCCGGGGTGCCGCGCTGGGTCCCCGTCGAGGGGCCCGTGGCGCTCGGAAGCGACACCTGGAGGAGCTGGGACCGGGCCATGGATGGGGAGCGAGTCGACTGATGTTCACCGGGATCATCGAGGGAATGGGGCGGATCCGCTCCGCCACCGACGGGGCAGGGCTGCGGAGCTTCCGCATCGAGGCGCCCGAGGGCTTCCTGGAGGAGGTCCGGGTCGGCGACTCCATCGCGGTGGACGGCGCCTGCCTGACCGCGGTGACCGTCGAGACCGACCACTTCACCGTCGACGCGATTCCCCAGACCCTCGAGCGGACGGTAGCCGGCCTGTACGCACCGGGGGTCGTCGTGAACCTTGAGCGGGCCATGAAGCTGGGCCACCGAATGGACGGGCATCTCGTTCAGGGACATGTCGATGGGATGGCCGAGCTCATGGAGTGCATTGCCGACGGCGACAGCTTTCGCCTCCGCCTGCGCCTGCCCGCCGAGGTGCACCGGGGCACGATCCTGCACGGCTCCATCGCGCTGAACGGGGTGAGCCTGACCGTGAACGCCCTCGAGGCGCCGGACCGGATCGAGGTCGGGATCATTCCGCACACCTGGAGCCACACCAACCTCTCGCGCCTGGCCCCCGGGAGCCGGGTGAACGTGGAGGGGGACATGATCGGCAAGTACGTGGGGCGCTGGATGGAGGCCGGGGCCGCGCCGACCGCGCCCCCGGCGCCCGATCCATCCGGCGACGAACCGGCCCCGGCCGCATCCCCCGAAACCCCGTCGCCCTGACCCGCACCCCCGGAATGCCGCCGACCGCGGACCCGGGACACCCGAGGAAACCCGAGGAACACGCCATGCCCTTCGACCGCGTCGAAGACGCCATACAGGACATCCGCGACGGCAAGCTGGTGATCGTGGCCGACGACGAGGACCGCGAGAACGAGGGCGACCTCGTCTGCGCCGCGTCGGCGATCACGCCTGAGCTCGTGAACTTCATGGCCGTCGAGGGACGCGGTCTGATCTGCGTGACGCTGACCCCCGAGCGGGCCGACGCGCTGGACCTGCCGCCGATGACCGAGCGGAACACCGATCCCCACGGGACCGCCTTCACCGTGTCGGTCGACGCCGCGCGACACTTCGGCGTGACCACCGGGATCAGCGCCTCGGACCGCGCCACGACGATCCGGATCATGGCCGACGAGGCCACCGTGCCCACGGACCTGCGCCGGCCCGGGCACGTCTTTCCACTCCGCGCGGTTCCCGGGGGCGTGCTTCGCCGCGTGGGGCAGACCGAGGCGAGCGTGGACCTGGCCCGCATGGCCGGGCTCCCCCCGGTGGGGGTGATCTGCGAGATCCTCAATGCCGACGGGACGATGGCGCGGCGCCCCGAGCTCGAGGTGTTCGCCGAGAAGCACGGACTCCGATTCATCACGGTGGCCCAGCTCGTGGCGTACCGGCTCGCGAAGGAACGGCTGGTGCGGCGGGTCGCCACCGTGCAGCTTCCAACACCCTTCGGCGAGTTCCGGCTGATCGGCTACGACAACACCCTCGACAGCCGCGAGCACGTGGCGCTCGTGAAGGGCGAGATCGAGGGGCGGGACGACGTCCTCGTGCGCATGCACTCGGAGTGCCTGACCGGCGACGTCTTCGGGTCGATGCGATGCGACTGCGGGGAGCAGCTGCAGGCCGCGATGCGGCACATCGAGGAGGTGGGCGCGGGCGCCATCATCTACCTGCGCCAGGAGGGGCGGGGCATGGGGCTCCACAACAAGCTCCGGGCCTACGAGCTCCAGGAGCAGGGAAGGGACACCGTCGAGGCGAACCTGGAGCTGGGCTTCAAGCCCGACCTGAGGGACTACGGGATCGGCGCGCAGATCCTGCTGGACCTGGGGCTCACGCGCATCAGGCTCCTGACGAACAACCCGAAGAAGATCGTGGGACTCGAGGGGTACGGACTCGAGATCGTGGGGCGGGTGCCGCTGCAGGTGCCGCCGGGGGCGCACAACGCCGGGTACCTGGAGGCAAAGCGCACCAAGATGGGGCACCTGTCCTGAGGATGCGCACCGATCTGGTGTGTCACGTATGGAACCGCGGAGCGATGCGATGATCGAGTGGAAGGGTGACCTGGACGGGGCGGGGCGGCGGTTCGCGATCCTCGTGTCGAGGTTCAACGAGGAGGTCACGGGGCTCCTGGAGACCGGAGCCGTCGAGGCGCTGCGGGCGCACGGGGTCGAGGAGGACGACATCGAGGTGATCCGGGTGCCCGGGGCCTTCGAGCTGCCCGGCGTCGCGGCACGCGTCCTGGAGCGGGGCCGGGTCGACGGGATCGTGGCGCTGGGATGCGTGATCCGGGGCGAGACCCCCCACTTCGACTACGTGGCGGGCGAGGCGGCCCGGGGGCTGGCCGAGCTGTCGCGCACGGCGGCGGTCCCGGTGGTCTTCGGGGTGCTCACCACCGACACGCTGGAGCAGGCCATGGTCCGGGCCGGGGCACGAAGCGACGATCCGGCCGAGAACAAGGGGTGGGAAGGCGCGCTCGTGGCCCTCGAGCTGTCGAACCTCTACCGGGAACTCCGTTGAGCGACGCACCCCTGACGCCGCGGCAGCGGATCGACCGGAGCCGGGCGCGGGCCTGGGCGCTCCAGGTGCTCTACCGGTGGGAGTCCGAGGGCGACGAGCGGGACCTGAACGACGTCCTCGTCGACGTGGCCCGGACGCGACGGATCGGCGAGGGGCGGCTGGCCTTCACGGGGCGCATCCTCCGGGCGCTCCAGGCGGACCGGGCGAGGGTGGACGAGGCGCTGACCGCGGTCACGCACAACTGGCGCCTCGACCGACTCTCGCGGATCGACCGCTGCGTGCTCCGGATCGGCGCCACCGAGCTCCTGCTGATGGACGAGACGCCGCCCCGGGTGGCGATCCAGGAGGCGGTGCGCCTCGCCGAACGCTACGGCGGGAGCGAGTCCCCGCGCTTCGTGAACGGCGTGCTCGACGCGGTCTACCACGAAGGTGGCTGAGGCCGCGGCGGGGCCCGGTGCCGGGGTGCCGCCGATGCGCATTCTCGTGCTGAACTGGCAGGACAGGGAGAACCCCCAGGCCGGGGGCGCCGAGACGCACCTGCACGAGACCTTCGGGCGGCTGGCCGCGCGGGGGTGGGATGTGACCCTGGTCAGTTCCGGGTGGCGGGGGGCCGCGCCGCGGGCCGAGCTCGACGGGATCCGGGTGCACAGGGTCGGGGGGAGGCACAGCTACCCCCTGCACGTGGCGCCGCACGTGCTCCGGGCCTTCGAGGGCGAGCCCCCCTTCGACCTCGTGGTCGAGGACCTGAACAAGGTGCCGGTGCTGGCGCCGACCTGGGCACGGGCGCCGACGCTCCTCCTGGTGCACCACCTCTTCGGGGGGACCGCCTTCGAGGAGGCCTCGCTTCCCGTGGCGGCCGCGACCTGGCTCCTCGAGCGTCCGATTCCATGGATCTACCGGGGGGTTCCCACGGTGGCGGTGTCGGACTCGACCCGAGACGACCTCGAGGCCCGGGGGCTCCGGGGTGCGCCCATTGCCGTGATCCCGAACGGCATCGACCTGGCCCGCTTCACCCCCGGGCCGGGGGGTCCCGACGGCGACCGCTTCCCCGAGCCGACCCTGCTCTACCTGGGGCGCCTCAAGCGCTACAAGCGGGTGGAGCTGATCCTGCGGACGGCGGCGGCGCTCCGCGACCGGGGGGTCGAGGCCCGGCTCCTGGTGGCGGGAAAAGGGGACCACGGACCCGCACTCGAGGCGGAGGCGGAGCGGCTCGGGCTGGGCTCCGACCGGGTTCGCTTCCTGGGCTTCGTGTCGGAAGAGGAGAAGCTCCGGCTCCTGCGCGGCGCGTGGGTGCACCTCTTCACCTCGCCCAAGGAAGGCTGGGGGATCGCGAACCTCGAGGCGGCGGCGTGCGGGACCCCCACCGTGGCGAGCGACGCCCCGGGGCTCCGGGACTCGGTCCGGCACGGCGAAACGGGCTTCCTGGTCCCCCATGGCGACGTGCCGGGACTGGCCGACCGGGTGACCGCGCTCCTCGCCGACCCGGCCCTCCGGAGGCGCCAGGCCTTCGCCGCCCGGGCCTTCGCCGAGGGCTTCAGCTGGGACCGCACCGCCGACCGGATGGCCCTCGCACTCCGCGACGCCGTCGGCTACCTTTGAAGGTCCGGACAGTGCGTCCCAATCTGCCGGATGCGGCCCCGCCGAAGCCGGCTTCCCGGAACCCGGAGGAGTCCTCCATGCGTGTCCAGACCGTCACCCGCCACTGCGACGTTCCCGGCCCCGTGCTCGAGCGCACCGAGGCCCGATTCATGCGCATGACCCGCTTCGATCCGGCGCTCGCCTCGGCCGAGGTCGTCTTCGCCGAGGAGAAGCACCGGAAGCGGGTCGAGGGCATCCTCTCGCTTCACGGCGAGGAGCCGGCGGTGGCGAAGGCCGAGGAGGACACCTTCCACGCGGCGGTCGAGGCGGTTGCGGACCGGCTCGAGAAGATCCTGCGGCGCAGGCGCAGCCATCAGCGTGACCACCAGGCACCCCGGGCCGCAGAGATCGCGGGCTCCGTGGAGTTCCCGGCGGGCGACGCGTAGGGCACGGGAGGCGCTGGCCCGGTGACCTCGCCCTCGCTGGCGGTCGAAGAGCTCTTCCGGAAGAAGGCGGAGCTTCTCCACCTCGAACTGCTGACCCCCGACACGCCCCTGGACCGGGTCTGTCGCGACGCGGACGTCTCCACGCCGGGGCTTGCCCTGGCCGGATACATGGCGCGCTTTCCCGCCGGCCGCATGCAGGTCTTCGGCGAGACCGAGATGACCTATCTCGCCTCGCTGGGCGCCGACGAGGGACAGGCACGCCTCGCCGACTTCTTCCGCCAGGACGTCCCCGCCGCCTTCGTCACGAAGGACCAGCGGGTGCCGCCCTTCATGGTGGACGAGGCGTCGGCCCAGGGGATCCCCCTCTTCCGCTCGGCGCTCTCGACGAAGGATTTCTTCCGACGCATCAAGCCCTACCTGGAAGTGGCGCTCGCCCCGTCGACCTCGGTGCACGGATCGCTCGCCGACGTGTACGGGGTAGGACTCCTCTTCGTGGGGAAGAGCGGGATCGGCAAGAGCGAGTGCGTGCTGGACCTGATCGAGCGGGGACACCGGCTCGTGGCCGACGACCTCGTCATGGCGTCGAGGCGTGGACACGACGTGCTGATCGGCAAGGGACACGAACTCCAGGGACACCACATGGAGATCCGGGGCATCGGGATCATCGACATCCAGGCGCTCTTCGGGATCCGGGCCATCCGGCAGCAGAAGCGGATCGAGGTGGTCGTGCAGCTCGAGGACTGGGACGACGCCCGGAGCTACGATCGGACCGGACTCGCCCGCGACGAGACCGAGATCCTGGGGGTTCGGATTCCCCGGGTCACCGTTCCCCTGAACCCGGGCAAGAACATTACCGTGATCTCGGAAGTCGTGGCGATGAACCACCTTCTTCGCTATGCCGGCATCGATTCCGCGGCGGACTTCGACCGGCGGCTGCGCGGCGCGCTCCTTCCCGCCGAGGCCTACCTGGAGGAAGACCATGAGTGACCGGGTGCCCTCGGGCGGCACGTCGGCCGGGCCCGGTGGGGTCGAGGCGACGGCCACGACGCCCGCGCTCGGGATCGTCGTGACCCACGGGGCCATGAGCCAGGGGCTGGTGGATGCGGTCCGGAAGATCACCGGGGTCGAGGAGGATGCGCTCGTCGCGGTCTCGAACGACGGCAAGGGCCCCGACGCCCTCGTGGCCGAGGTCGCCGAGGCGGCGTCGCGGGAGGGCGGGGGGCCGGTGGTGATCTTCACCGACCTCCAGGTGGGAAGCTGCGCCCTGGCCGCCCGCTTCGTCTGCCGCGACCCCGGAAACCGCACCGTGCTCTTCGGCACGAACCTGCCCATGCTGCTCGATTTCGTCTTCCACCGCGACCTGCCGCTCGACGAGCTCCAGTCGCGGCTCCTGGAGCGTGGACGAAGCGGCATCCGCGCGCTGAACGAGGAGGGCTGATGTGGCCGGCCGCCCCCTCACGCTCCCCTTCGACGCCCTGACCCGGGGCGGATCCTCGCGCGCCGTGCCCATTGCCCTCTTCCGCGTCGACGAGCGCCTGATCCACGGCCAGGTCACGGTGGGGTGGGGGACCCGGCTCCACCCGGCCCGCTACCTGGTCGTGGACGATGCGCTGGCCGCGAGCGACTGGGAGCAGGAGCTCTACCGCCTTGGCGCCCCCTCCGACGCCGAGGTGCACTTCGTCGGCGTCTCGGCGGCGGCGAGAGCCCTCCCGGCGTGGGAGGCGCGCGCCGGCGTGACCGTGCTCCTGACCCGGGACCTTCCCTCGATGGCGAGGCTCGTGGTCGAATCCGGGATCGAGGAGGGCGAAGTGAACCTGGGCGGGATTCACCAGGCGCCCGGCCGCGAAGGGGTCCTTCCATACCTGGCCCTGGGCGATGCGGAGCGGGTCTCGATCCGCGCCCTTCTCGATGCCGGACTCGAGGTGGTGGCGAGGGATCTGCCGGGGGCCCCCGGCTTCGACGCGCAGCGGTGGATCGATGACTGAGCCGGCGGCGGAAGGGCCATGGACCCGGTGACCTTCGGGGGCGCGTCGCTCCTCCTGCTCCTGCTGCTCGGGGGATGGATGGCCCTCGATGCCGCGGCGTTCGGGCAGTTCATGGTCTCCCGCCCCCTCGTGGCGGGTACCCTGGGCGGAGCCGTGGCGGGAGACCCGGTCACGGGGGTGCTGGCCGGGGTCCTCCTCGAGGCGCTCCACGTGGCCCACGTGCCGGCGGGCGGGGCCCGGCTCCCGGAGCCCGGACCGGGGGCGCTCGTGGCCGGGAGCGTGGCGGCGATTTTCGGGGCGGGGCAGGGTTCCGGGTACGGGGGCGCGCTGGCCCTGGGCGTGACGGTGGGGGTCGTGATCGGGTGGATCGGGGGGCACGTGGTGGCCCGGCACCGCACCGCCACGGCCAGGCGGGTCGAGCGGACGCTGGCCAGGGGGGGGGCGCCGGGACAGGTGCTTGCCCGGACGCTGGCGCTCGATGCCGCGCGAGGGGCCGTGCTCGTCCTGGCGGGGCTCGCGCTGGCCTTGGCCGTGCCTGCGCGGGTCGTCGAGGGGTGGCCGCTGGACCTGCCCTGGACCGTGGCTTTCCTGGCGCTTCCCGGGCTCCTCGGGATCGGGGCGGTGGGACGGATCCCGGTGCCCGGGCGCCCCGGTGGCTCGGCGCTGATGGCGGGGGGTGCGGCGCTCGGCGCCGCGGTGGGGCTCCTTGCGGCGGCGGCGGCCGGGGTGGTGGGCGGATGACGGATCCCATGGCCGCCCGCCGGCGGAACGCCCTCCTTCTGCGCTCCTTCCTGGTGCAGGGTGCGTGGAATCCCCGCGACCTGCAGGGGACCGGGGTGGCATGGATCCTCGGCGAGCGCTTTCCGCCGGGCGAGGGGCCCGAACCCTTCAACGCCCACCCGTACCTGTCGGGGGTGGCGCTCGGGGCGGTGACCCGGATCCGGCGCGAGAACGAGCTCACCCCCGACGAGCTCTCGCGGTTCCGGGCGGCGCTCAGGGCTCCGCTGGGCGCACTGGGAGACGGGCTCGTCTGGGCCGGGTGGCTTCCGGCGCTCCTCCTGCTGGCCATGGGCCTGATCGTGGTGGCGGGGCCGCTCGGACTTCCCGTGGGGTGGGTGGTGGCGGGATTCCTGGTGGCGCACAACCTCCTGCACCTGGCGTTGCGGCGCTGGGCCATCGACCTGGGGCTCCGGCACGGCAGGGGGGTGGGGGGTGCGCTGGCCGCGAGCCCGCTCCGTGCGCTCGGGGATCGGGCGCGGATGCTGGCCGTGCTGCTGGCGGGTGCGCTGTGCGGCGCCACGGCGGTCCTGGCGGCGCGGACCTTGCCGCTCGCCGGGTGGGGAGGCGGCCCCGCGCTGGTGCTCGGGGTCGTCCTCCTCGTCGGGCTGGGGTATCTCCTGGCCGGTCGCCTTCCCGTGACCACGCCGCTCCGTGTCGCCCTCCTCCTGCTGGCCGGGGGCTGGTTCGTCGCGGCCGTGGGGGGAGGCGCCGGATGATGGAGGTCGCCGGCGTGCGAAACCCGAACCTGGGGAACGGCAGATGGGAGCCTGGACGATGACGGGCGGGAAGATGGAGTCGCGGGCGGTGCGCATCCCGAATCGCGCGGGGATGCATGCCCGACCGGCGGCGGAGTTCGTGAAGCTCGCCGGGCGCTTCGTGGCCGAGGTGAAGGTCGCGAAGGACGGACTCGAGGTCGACGGCAAGAGCATCATGGGGGTACTGATGCTGGCGGCGGAGCAGGGAAGCGAGCTTCGCATCAGCGCTTCGGGCTCCGATGCCGCCGAGGCCCTCGACGCCCTCGCGGGCCTCGTTGAACGGGGATTCGGGGAGGGATGAACGGGTGACCGCGGCCGGCGTCTTCGACGGACTTCCCGCTTCGGAAGGGCTCTCGCAGGGCCGGGTCCGCCTGATGCGGTGGGGCATTCCCGACATTCCCCGCGACCCCCTTCCCGCCGGGGACGAAGCCGCCGAGGTGGAGCGGTTCCACGCCTCGCGCACCGCGGTGCGCACGCGCATCGAGGAGATCCGGGCCGACGTCGAGGACCGGCTTGGCCCCATGGAGGCCCGCATCTTCGATCCCCAGATCCTGATGGTCGACGACCCCTCGGTGGTCGACGGGACGGTGGCTTACATCCGGGACCACCGCCTGACCGCGCCCCGGGCCTTCCGTCTCCGGATGATGGAGGTGCAGGCGCTCTGGGCCGGGACCGGGAACCAGATGGTCATGGACCGCATGAACGACCTGGAGGACATCCAGGTGCGCATGCTCCACCACCTGCTGGGGCTTCCCGAGCCGGGGGTGGGCGCGCCCTCCGACGGCCCCACCATCGTGCTGGCCCGGAACTTCACCCCGACGCTCACGGTGCAGCTCGACCCCGCCCACGTCGTGGGGCTTGCCGCGGACCAGGGGACCCGGACCTCGCACTGGGCGATCCTGGCCCGATCGCTCGGGATTCCGGCGGTGGTGGGGCTCGTGGACCTCTCCGAGCGCGCCGACGACGGGACCGAGGCGATCCTCGACGGCCGGGTGGGGCGGATCGTCCTGAACCCCACGGAGCGCGACCGCGAGGTCTACCGCGAGCGCCGCGTCCGCATCCAGGCCTGGGAGGAGGAGCTCGCCCAGATCGCGAGCCTCGACTCGGTGACCCTCGACGGAAACCCGGTCTCGCTCCGGGCGAACCTGGACCTTCCGTCGGAGGCGGCGCGTGCGGCGGCGCACGGCGCCGAGGGGGTGGGGCTCTTCCGAACCGAGTTCCTGGTGGTGGGTCGGGGCTCGATGCCGGAAGAGGAGGAGCAGTACGAGGCCTATCGCCACGTGGTCGAGGCCTTCCCGAACCGGGCGGTCTTCATTCGCACCTTCGACCTGGGCGGAGACAAGTTCCCCACCTTCCTCCACATGCCCGCCGAGGAGAACCCCTTCCTTGGCTGGCGCGCGATCCGGGTCTGCCTGGACCGGCTCGAGCTTTTTCGACCGCAGCTCCGGGCGATTCTCCGGGCCACCGCCCACGGGGACCTGCGCATTCTCCTTCCCATGGTGAACGACGTGGAAGAGGTGGTGCGGGTGCGCGAGCTCCTGGCCGAGGAAGAGGCGAAGCTCCGGACCGAGGGGATCCCCTTCTCGTCGGGGTACAAGCTGGGAATCCTGATCGAGACCCCCGCCGCCGCCCTCGACGCCGCCGAGCTGGCCCGCCACTGCGACTTCTTCTCGATCGGGACGAACGACCTGGTGCAGTACACGCTGGCGGTGGATCGGACGAACGCCCGGCTCTCGTCGCTCTACAACCCGTTTCACCCGTCGGTGGTGCGCCAGCTCCACCAGGTGTCGCGGGTGGCCCGGGCGGCGGGGATCGAGGTCAGCGTCTGCGGCGAGATGGCCGCGAACCCCCTCGGGGCGTTCCTCATGGTGGGGCTCGACATCCAGGCGATCTCGGTGGCGTGGCCGGCGCTCCCCGAGGTCAAGAAGGTGATCCGGAGCTTCCGGAGCGACCTGGCCCGCGATGCGGCGCGGAAGGCACTGGCCGCCGACACCTCGAAGGACGTGACCGACTGCCTCGTGGCCGGGCTTGGCGGCGCCGTGGACCTCGCCGCCTTCTCGGGGCGCTGGAGCCTGACGGTGCCCTGAGCGCGACGCCCGGTACCCGGCGACGCGAAGCCCGGCATCTCCGGGAAGCCTCGCATCCTCCGACACCTTCGCATCCCCTGACACTTCCGCATCCCCTGACACCTCCGCTTCCCCCGAACCCGACCCCAGGGAGTTCCCCTTGAAGCTTCGCCTCTTCAGCTCCGAGTCCGTGACCGAGGGCCACCCCGACAAGGTGGCCGACCAGATCTCCGACGCGGTGCTCGACCACATCCTGGCCGCAGACCCTGTGGCCCGGGTGGCGTGCGAGACGCTCGTCACGACGGGGCTCGCCCTCGTGGCCGGCGAGATCACGACCGAGACGTACGTCGAGCTCCCCGACCTGGTGCGCGACACGCTGCGCCGGATCGGCTACACGAGCTCGGCCTACGGCATCGACGGCACCACCTGCGCGGTGCTGAGCACCATCGACCGGCAGTCGCCGGACATTGCCATGGGGGTCGACACCGGGGGCGCCGGGGACCAGGGGATGATGTTCGGCTACGCCTCCGACGAGACGCCCGAGCTGATGCCCCTCCCCATCGTGCTGGCGCACCGGCTGACCCGCACCCTGGCCGACGCGCGTCGCTCGGGGGCGCTTCCGTGGCTTCGCCCCGACGGGAAGGCGCAGGTCACGGTGGCGTACGAGGGAGATGCGCCGGTGCACGTGGAAACCGTGGTGCTGAGCGCGCAGCACGACCCGGACCTGTCGCGGAGCGAACTCGAGGAGGGCCTGATGACCGCGGTCATCGAGCAGGCGCTCCCCCCGGAGCTCTTCGAGCGCGGTCGCACCCGGCTCCACCTGAACCCCACCGGCTCCTTCGTGCTGGGGGGCCCCCACGGAGACGCGGGGCTCACCGGCCGGAAGGTGATCGTCGACACCTACGGCGGCGTCGGCCGCCACGGGGGCGGCGCCTTCTCGGGGAAGGATGCGACCAAGGTGGACCGCTCGGCGGCCTATGCCGCCCGCTGGGCCGCGAAGCACGTCGTGGCGGCGGGAATCGCGCGGCGCTGCGAGATCCAGCTCGCCTACGCCATCGGCGTCGTGGATCCGGTGTCGGTCTGGGTCGATACCTTTGGCACGAGCGACTTCGACGACGGCGCGATCGCCGAGGCGGTGAACCGGGTCTTCGACTTCCGGCCCCAGGCGATCATCGAGACGCTCGGGCTCCGGTCCCCGATCTTCGGGCCCACCGCCGCGTACGGACACTTCGGGCGGACGCCCGAGCGGGTCACGCGCTTCGACCGCGAGGTGGATCTCTTCACCTGGGAGCGGACCGACCGGGTCGACGGGCTGCGTGACGCGCTGGGGCTCTGAACCGGAGGCAGGGGGGGGAGCCGGGGCGTGGAACGACGGGTCGGGGGCGGGGTCTCCAAGCGTCATCGGACACCGCGCGCCGGCCCCCCCAGGGCGGGGACGGCCCGGATGCCCCGGTCCCCGGCCACACGCTCCCCGCGGGAGGGCAGGTGAACGTCGAAGTGAAGGTCCAGAGCCTCGGACTCGACCGGTCCTCGAATACGCCGGTCGTGATCCTGCGCGAGCGGGGAGGGGACCGCGTGCTTCCGATCTGGATCGGCCCGGGCGAGGCGAGCGCCATCGCGATGCACCTGGCCGACATGAAGTTCTCGCGGCCGCTGACCCACGACCTCTTCGTGTCGGTGCTGAAGGGGCTCGGCGGCCGGCTCGAGCGGGTCATCATCTCGAAGGTGGCCGACGCCACGTACTACGCCGAGATGATCGTGGTCCACAACGGCGAGACGATCGCGGTGGATGCCCGGCCCTCGGACTCGATCGCGGTGGCGCTCCGGACCGACGCGCGGATCTTCGCGAACGACGCGCTCCTCGAACGCGCCTCCATCGAGATCTCCGACGACGAGCCCGGCGACATGCCGGACTTCGGGGGGGAGAGCGGCGCCTGGAAGGGCGAGGGGTCCGGGGGCGGAGGGGAGGAGGACGCGCCGCGGCCCGGGTTCCCCCCGGGGTCCCGTCCCATGACCCCCGACGAGCTCAAGGAGTACCTCCGGCGGATGAACCCGGAGGACTTCGGGCGCTTCTCGCCCTGATCCCGCACATGCCGCGCCTTTCGGGGGGCCCCGTCGCGGCGACGTTCGCCAGTCTCCTCGCGCT
>JBJHBX010000045.1:0-13016 GCA_050485725.1 Gemmatimonadales bacterium
CGGCAGGGGGCGTGAGCCCGAACGGCTCCCGCCGGATCCTCGTGGCCGGATGCGGCTACGTGGGGACCGAGGTGGCGAAGGGGCTGGCGGCCCGCGGTGACCGGGCCTGGGGGCTGCGCCGTGATCCGTCGGGGCTCCCGGCGGAGGTGGTGCCGGTGCGTGCCGACATGACGGCCCCCGGACTCGCCGACCACCTCCCGGATGCCCTCGATGCCGTGGCCTTCACCGCGGCGGCCGATGGCGGGAGCGAGGACGCCTATCGGAGCGTCTATCTCGACGCCCTCGACGCCCTGCTGTCGGCGCTCGAGGCCCGCCCGGCGTCGGAGCGGCCGAAGTGCTTCGTCTTCACCTCGTCGACGGCGGTCTACGGTGATGCCGGGGGCGGATGGGTCGACGAGGACACGGCGCTCGTACCGGGATCCTGGAGAGGTTCGATCATGCTCGAGGCCGAGCATCGCGTGCTCGCATCGCCAATCCAGGGGGTGGTGCTCCGGCTGGGCGGCATCTACGGGCCGGGGCGGACACGGCTCCTCGAGATGGTGCGATCAGGCAGGGCGCGCTGCGCCGGTGCCGGCCCCCTCTGGTCGAACCGGATCCACCGGGACGACGCCGCGGCAGCGGTGGTCCACCTGCTCGACCTCGAGCGCCCCCTCCCGATCTACCTGGGTGTCGATGCCGAGCCGGCGCCGCTCTGCGAGGTCTACCGCTGGGTCGCCCGCCGGATCGGTGCACCCGAGCCGCCGGTCGACGATTCGCTCGAGCGCGACCGCTCGAACAAGCGCTGCTCCAGTGCGCGCCTCAGCGCCTCCGGGTTCAACTTCTCGTTCCCCTCGTTCCGGGAGGGGTACGAAGCGATGATCCGGGACGCCGGCTGGTGATCCTCACGGTCCTCGGTGGGGTCGGGGTCTTCCTCATCGGGATCATCCTGCTCAGCGAGGGGCTCAGGTCCGCGGCCGGCGCGGCACTCCGTTCGGTGCTCCAGCGCTTCGCCCGGACCCCGGGCCGGGCGGTGCTGTCGGGTGCCGGGGTCACTGCGCTCGTCCAGTCCTCTTCGGCCATGACGCTGACCACCATCGGCTTCGTCAGCGCGGGCCTCCTGACCTTTCCCCAGGCCGTCGGCCTGGTCTTCGGCGCCAATCTGGGCACGACCAGCACCGGATGGCTCGTCTCGGTGCTCGGATTCAAGGTCGACATCGGCGCGATCGCACTTCCCGTGGTAGGTGTCGGTGCGCTAATGCGCCTGGTCGGGAAGGGGCGATGGAGTCACGGGGGAATGGCGCTGGCCGGCTTCGGGCTGATCTTCGTCGGCATCGACATCCTGCAGGACGGGATGGCGGAGCTGGCCACGCGGATCGATCCCGCGGCGCTTCCCGGCGCGACGCTCACGGGTCGCCTGCTCCTGATCCTGACCGGCACCGCAATGACCGTGGTCATGCAGTCGTCCTCGGCCGCCGTCGCAACGACGCTCACCGCGCTGCACGCCGGGGGGATCGGGCTCGACCAGGCGGCCCTCCTCGTCGTGGGGCAGAACCTGGGCACCTCGATCAAGGCGATCCTGGCGGCCATCGGAGGGAGTGTGCCCGTGCGCCGGACCGCGGTGGCTCACACCCTCTTCAACCTGATCACCGCGGGGCTCGCCCTGGCCCTTCTCCCCCTTCTCCTCGGGGGGGCGTCGATGCTGGCCGGGGCCGGGGATCCGGCGCTCGCCATCGCGATCTTCCACACGGGGTTCAACCTGCTCGGCGTGGCCTTGCTCTTCCCGATGCTGGGGCCCTTCGCATCGCTCGTGCAGCGCATCGTCCCCGAAGTGCGGCCCTCGCTGATCCGGAACCTGGACCCCGCGGTCGCCGAGGTCCCCGAGGTGGCGATCGAGGCCGGGCGGCGGAGCGCGGAGGCGGTCCAGCGGGTGCTGGCGCTGGAGCTCGCGCGCCTCCTCGAGGGGTCGGCGGCCCATGTGCCCTCGGCGCCGCGCCGGGCGTGGCGGGCCGAAGCGCACGGCCAGGAAAGCGCGGGAACGAGGGTCGCGGAGGTCGGACCCGCCCTGGCGGGACTCCGCGCCTTTCTGACCCGGATCGGCACCGACCCCGCCGGTCGCCGTGAATTCGCCCGCCACCTGTCGCTGGTGCATGCCACCGATCACCTGGACCGGCTCGAGGAGCTCCGCCTCGAGTTCGATGAGCTGGGCGAACTTCCGGTGTCGCTGGTCCCCACGGCGCGGGAACTCTCCGGGGAACTGCGCCTGCTCGACGGGGCCGAGGTGGGGCGCATCGAGCGCCTTTCGCGGGAACTCGCCGAGGTCCGCCGCCACCAGCGCGATGAAATCCTCGCATCCATTGCACGGGGAGAGACCGCGCCGGAGGCCGGACGGGTCGCGATCCTGCACCTGAAGCGGATGGATCGGATCGCCTACCACGCCTGGAGGGCGGTTCACCACCTGGCGGTGGCGGGAGGAGAGGCGGAGGACGCGCACGACCGGCGGAGGGTCGCGCCCGTCACCTGACCTTCAGATGCCCTGGCCGACCCCCAGCGTCTGGCAGGCGTTCCGGACCACCGACGCGTAGTCCGGGTCAAGCCGGAAGGCGACCTCGTCGCCGGGCGCGTGGCCTGCCGAGGGCGGGAGATGCACGATCAGGCGGCGATCGCCACCCATGGCCGAAGGGACGGCGACCTCGGCCTCGACCTGGGCCCCGGTGAAGGTCGTGCTCAGGATGCGCCCGCGAAGCTGGCCGTCGGGCCCCGGGAGGAAGCCGTCGGGCCGCACGGCGACCATGACGTGGCTCCCGTTCGGCATGCCCAGTCGGTCGACGCGACAGAAGGAGCCGAAGTCCGTGAGCACGCATCCGTCCTCGTTCTGGACGACGCCCGCGAGGAGGTTCGTTCGCCCCACGAAGGTGGCCACGAACACCGACTCGGGATGCCGGTAGATCTCGCGGGGGTCCCCGACCTGTTCGACCCGGCCCCGGTTCATCACGACGACCCGGTCCGAGATCGCGAGGGCGTCGCGCTGGTCGTGGCTCACGAAGACCGAGGTCATGCCCGCGTCCCGGAGGATCCCGACCACCTCGTCCCGGACCTGGTCCCGGAGATGGGCGTCCAGGTTCGAGAAGGGCTCGTCCATCAGGACCACGACCGGCCGCGGGGCGATGGCGCGGGCGAGGGCCACGCGCTGCTGCTGCCCACCGGAGAGCTCGTGGGGGTACCGATCGAAGTGGTGCTTCAGATCGAGGGCGCGGAGAACCTCGATGGCCCGATCACGCCTGTCCCGGCGAGGAAGTGCGTCGAGCCCGAAGACCACGTTCTCACCGACGGTCAGGTGGGGGAAGAGGGCGTAGTCCTGGAAGACCATGCCCACCCCTCGGCGCTCGGGGGGCACCCAGGTCGACGGCCCCGCCACCTCGCGATCTCCGATCCGGATCGAGCCCTCGTCGGGGACCTCGAAGCCGGCCATGAGCCGGAGCGTGGTGGTCTTCCCGCAGCCCGAGGGTCCCAGGAGGGTGAGGATCTCGCCTTCCCGGACCTGGAGCGACACCTCCTTCACCGCCTCGACCGGACCCGGCCAGAAGCGCTTGCAGACGTGATCGAACTCGATGACGGAGCGGGACATGGCGCGATTCGAAAACGGAAGGAGCGAAGGGGCGTGGCCTCGTGACCCCGCCCCCGGTCCGGGGGCGTGCACGGCTGAGAACGAAACTCAACCCTGAATCCGAACGCTAGTGGGCAGCGGCCCGTACTGTCAACGCGTCAGGGGTTGTCTGCCGGCACCCGGGCCACACCCGGGAGGAGTCCCCCGGGCTCGTCCGTGGTCAGGCGGCGCACGCCGAGCGCCAGGAGTTCGCGGGCGTGCAGGTCGTCGTTCACCGTCCAGGTGACGAGCCTGAGACCCTCCTCGATCCACCCGGAGGTGCGCCCGGGATCGGCCCGCAGGAGCGCATGGTCGGGGTCGAGGAGCGCCCGCGCATCGCCCCGCACCATGCGGAGGGCCGCGTCGAGTTCCGACCTGTCGGCCACGACGTAACCCACCCGAAGCCGATCGTCGAGGCGGCGGAGGGCGGCGAGAAGGTCAAAGTCCAGGGAAATGAGCACAACCCGCTCGGGCGCCCGGGTCTGGCGAACGAGCTGCGCGATGCGCTCCAGGTCCCGGGGCGTGCGGACCGCCTTGATCTCGGCGTAGACGCGCCACGCCCGCGGGCCGTCGGGGCGACCCAGGGTCACCCGCAGCGCCTCCTCCAGCGTCGGGATCGCCGTACCCGCGAAGCGCGGCGCGAAGGACGCCCCGGCATCGAGCCGTCGGAGTTCTCCGAGCGCCTGCAAGGCGAGCGGGCCCTCGCCGTTCGTGGTCCGCTCCAGCGTCTCGTCGTGAAAGAGCACGGGCGTCCCGCACGCCGCCACCCGCACGTCGAACTCGACGGACGCGGCGCCGGCGTCGAGGGCCGCGAGGAGCGAGGGAAGGGTGTTCTCCGGGAACCGGGCCGCGTAGCCGCGGTGCCCGATGATCTCGACGCCCCCCGGGGTCATGCCCCTTGGCCGGGAGGCGGCGAAGGCGGTGCCTGGGACCCCGGCTGGCCGCCGGAGAGCTGCCGGTCGAAGCTCTCGGCGTGGCGCAGCTCCTGCACCCCATGCTCGATGGCATCCACCTGCTGCTCGAGCAGCGCGACCCTGCGCTCCAGCAGGCGGACCGTCTCCTCGTCTCCCCTCACCGACATCAGCTTCGCAAGCGATTCGGCGATCGGCTTGAAGGCGAAGCGAGCGGTGAGCCCGATGACCGGAACGAGAACGATGGAGAAGACCATGACGACCGCGACGAGGCCGGTGAGGTCCACGAGGTTCGGGCCCATCGGGAACTCCGGGTTGGGGATGCTCGAAGGTCCGGCGCCCCCCGCGTGTCAGGGGGCGCCGGACAGGTCGACGGGAGGATCAGCCCCCGGTCGCCGTGACCGGGATCTCGAGTCGGGTGTTCTGCCACTCCATCACGAGCGTGGCGCTCCTCGATCCCGCCTCCTCGAAGCGGAAGACCATCGCCTCGACCTCGTCCTCGAGGGCCGTCGGAACGACGTGGACCGATCCGATCTCCTGCGCGCGGACCTCGGGGGTGATCTGGAGCCCCCAGTGGTCGATGGAGCGGGTCACGAAGATCTCCCAGTGATCCTCGCCCGGAAGCGCGTAGAGGGCCACGCTTCCCGCCGGAACGGCGACGCCGCCCAGGGAGAGGGGGACCGTCGTGTGGAGCGTGGTGGGCTCGTTGGCGCCGAACCTCCACATCTGGCCGAAGGGAACGGCCTCGCCACCGATCATGACCCGGCCACGGAGCGAGGGGCTTCCATAGCAGATCTTGACCACGCCGTCGGCCAGCGAAACGCTCGCCGAGTCATAGGGGGAGGCGCGCCCCTCGAGCGCCATGCGGGCAACCGGCTGGCAGGCGGGGTCATCGGAATCGAGGACGATGACCTGGGGCGGGGCCGCGTCGACCGCCGGCACCAGGGGCGCCATGGCCGCGGCGAGAAGGAGCGCAGGGGCGATCGCCGCGATCCGAGAGGCGATCCGGGGGGGCTGGGACGATGACATGGTCGTGGGCTCCGGGTTGGAAAGGTTCAGGTACTGGAAGGATGGTGGGCCGGGGCCTCCCGGGCAATTCCCCCCGCCGCGGGTCGGAATCGGTCCGGCCGGAAGTCCGCGGGAATGTCGGGACCGCCGCCCCCTGCCAGAAGCCGGGCGATGGCGGCTCCGGTCCAGGGTGCGAGGAGGATTCCGTTGCGGAAATGGCCCGTGGCCACGGTGAGCCCCCGTGCACCGGGAACCCGTCCGACAATGGGGTTGCCGTCGGGCGTGCCGGGGCGGAAACCGCACCAGTGGTCGAGAACGGGTCGCCCCTCGAGCGCCGGGAGGAGGCGGGATGCACGGGAGAGGAGCGCCTTTCGCGCATCGGCGGTGCAGCCGGCTTCGAAGCCCACCTCCTCGACGGTCGCCCCCACGAGGAGGCGCCCGTCGCGTCGCGGGACCAGGTAGACCTCTCCCGATTCGACCACGCGCGGAGGGAGGGCGGGGCCGGCGTCGAGGGCCAGCATCTGGCCTCGGACCGGGCGCACCGGAAGTGGGAAGGGGAGGCCCGGAACCGAACCACTCCAGGCGCCGGCGGCGAGCACCACCTCGTCGGCCTCGCGGGTGGAACCGTCGGCCAGCGAGACGCCCTCCACACGTCGGTTGCGAACGAGGAGGCTCGAGACCTCGCAGTCTGCCGAGAAGCGGACGCCGCTCCTTCGGCAGGCGAGGAGGAGGGCTTCGTGAAGCCTGCGGTTGTCTACCTGGTGATCGTGCCGAAGCAGGACGGCCGCGGCGAAGGGGCCGAGCTCGACACCCGCGTGGGCGCGGGCCTGAGCGGGGCCGAGCCTCGAGGCCTCGACACCCGCCTGCGCCGCCCTGGCGAGGAGCGCATCGATCCGGGCCGCCTCGGCGTCGTCAAGCGCCAGGCGGAGCTTGCCGTCGGGGCGATGCAGCGGATCGAGGCCCGAGAGCTCGCCGAGCTCCTCGATCCAGGCCGGGTAGCGCTCCAGCGAGGCCAGTCCCGCCGAGAGGAACGGTCCGGCTTCGGAGGCCTCGGAAAGCGGAGAGAGCATGCCGGCCGCGGCACGGGTCGCGGCTTCACCCGGACGCGGGCGGTCGACGACGTGAACGGCGAGCCCGCGCTTCGCCAGCGCCCGGGCCACCGAGAGCCCGATGATCCCCCCGCCCACCACGAGCACGTCGTCCACGTCGTCCCCTTGCCCGAAACGCCCCGGAAAGTCGAAGCTGGAGGATGCGGGCGATCGGGACCCGGCCTCGGGACCCGTCGAACCCTCCGCATCACTTCGCACCTGCACAACCCCCGAATGCCGGACGGGTTTCGCTCCCCTCACGGCCTTCCGGGATCCCCGAGCGAACAGAGGTCCGGGATGTCCGATGCCGACCCCCTGAGCGGGACTCCGGCCGATCCGCCCCCCTTCCGCTACCGCGCCGCGGTACCGGTACGGTTCCGTGACATCGACGTCGGGGGACACGTCCACCACAGCCATGCCCTGGCCTATTTCGAGGAGGCACGCCGGGGGTTCTGGACCGAGGTGGCGGGGCGTCCCGCCGAGGCCGATCGGGTCGACCACATCCTGGCCGAGGCCCGGGTCCGCTACCACGCGCGCATCCTGTACCCCGACACCCTCGAGGTCGCGGTCAGGGCCGTGGCGGCAGGGCGGAAGCGGGTGGACCTCGAGTACGAGGCGCGGTCCGGGGAGGGCCGGTTGGTGCTGACCGGTTCCACCGCACTCGTGATGTACGACTACGAGGCCGGACGATCGGCGGCCGTGGACGACGAACTGCGTCACCGCCTCGAGGCGCACGCGGGATCACCGCTCCCGAGGCGGAGGGATCCTTCGGCGTGAAACGTGGTATTGAAATATGCGTGTCAGACGGAAGGGTTGCGCGACGGGTTGCCCCGGGTTATTCAGGGGGTTCGCAAATCCCGAGAGTCGCCGTTCCGGATCCTTTTGAAGGTTGAAGGGTGATGGAGACACGCCCACCGCGGATGCGGCCGGTCTCGTCGAGAGGTCACCGTGTCCACCTGCCCGTGCAGCCCGCAGGAGAGCAGCACCATGCTTCGACGCCTGAGTGACACCCTGGTCCTCGCCTCGGCGATGACCCTCTTCGCCCTTCCCATGCTGGTCATTCCCCAGCAGGCGGAAGCCCAGGACGGTTCGCGTTTCCGGGTCATGGTTCCGAACATCCAGCCCACCGACGGCACGCGTGACCGGTTCGGTCAGCGCGTGGCCAACAACCTGCGAAACCAGATCGACCTGAACACGCACGTGGGCATGAGCGAGCGCGACATGGACCGCGCCGCCCGCGACTACGACATGCGTGCGAACCAGCTGGATTGCCTCATGGCCCGTCAGCTCGCGGCGCTGATCGACGTGCCCCTGGTCATGTGCGGCTGGTACGAGCAGGCCGGCGGAGAGCTCCAGGTCACCGCCACCGTCTTCACGGTACCGGGCGCCGAGGAGTACCCCCTCGAGCCCTTCCGCACCGCGGAGAACGACGAGCGGGGCGCCACCGAGCGCATCATCCGGAGCTTCGAGGGCATGGTCCAGCAGGTCCAGACCGTGGGCTTCTGCGCCGAGGCCTACGCCTCGAACGACTGGGACCGGGCGCTCCAGCTCTGCAGCCAGGCGGTGGAGCTGGCCCCCCAGAGCCAGTCGGCGCTGATCGCTCTGGGCGGTACGCACATGGAGCTCGAGAACTTCGAGCAAGCCCTCGAGCTGTTCCAGCGCGTGCTCGCCGACGACGAGTGGAACGGCGACGTCATGCTGAACGCCGGCTACGCCGCGGCGCAGCTCGACCGGCGGGAGGAGGCCCGGCGTCACTACACCCGCTACCTGGAGATCAATCCGGGGAGCACCTCGGTCCGGCTGAACGTGGCCTACGAGCTGGCGCAGGCGGGTGACATCGAGGGTGCCCTTGCGTTCGTCGAGGAGGGCCTCGAGGAGAATCCCGACGAGATCCAGCTGATCGAGTACTACGGGTCCTACGCCTTCCGGCTCGCGGTGGAGCGGCAGTCCATGGCGCCGGTCTCCCAGGATGGCGAAATGGACCCCGAGATCGCCCAGCTCTTCCGGGCCGCGTCCGAGGCGCTCCTGCGCGTCGTGGAGGAGGAAGGCGCCGAGTCCAACCCGGCCTACGTGGTCAACTCGATCCGGGCCTACCTGCAGCTGAACGAGCCCCAGGAGGCACTCCGAACCGCGGAGCGCGGGCTCCAGGTCTTCCCCGAGGCGGCGAACATCTGGTCCGAGAAGGGAACGGTGCACAACCGGCTCCAGCAGACCGACCAGGCGGTGGCGGCCCTCGAGCGGGCGAAGGAGCTGAACCCGGATCTCCCGAACATCCGGGCGCGCATGGGGAACATGCTCGTGCAGGCCGGCCGTCTCGACGACGGGCTGCCCTACCTCCGGCAGGCCATCGACGCCGGTGAACAGACCCCCGACCAGGTGGCGAACACGATCTTCGCCGACGCACACTCGAACGGGATTCGCGATGAGCGCGACCTCGGCTACGGGATCCGACGCCTGGAGATGGCGAAGAACGAGTTCGACGTCTCGACCGAGTTCCGGCAGCAGCTCGACTTCTGGCACGGGTATGCCGTCTTCCGCCAGGCGGTGGCACGATTCAACCGGGACCCCAACACGGTGGAGACCGCACGCGCGACACGGCCCCAGTTCGCCGAGGCAAAGCGCCTCATGGAGGCAGGAGCGCCTTATGTGCAGCGGACGAACGTGATTCCCAACTGGGGTGAGTTCATGGGTAACGTGGACGACTTCATCGAGATCCAGGACCTCGTGATCCGGAGGGCAGGCGGGTGACCTGACCGACCCCCGGGTGACCGGGGGAGGGAAGGGTCACGCCCGGGAAGGTCCCGGGACCCTTCCACGACGACGACGCACTCCACGCACGAGGGGGTGCCGCGGCTTCGGCCGCGGCACCCCCTTTCGCGTTGCGGGGCCGGGTCTGTGGCCCCGACGCCACTCTTGCCCCCTTCCCACCCCGCGCCTATGTTGTGCCGTGGTTCACCACTTCTTACCACTTCTCCCCACCCAACCCCACGAGGACTGGCGGCGTGGCGAGTTTCCTGGGGCGGTACGACTACCAGCTCGATCCGAAGGGAAGGGTCAGCCTGCCTGCCGACTTCCGGAAGGAAGCGGGCGGGTCGCGGTTCGTGCTTCTCAGGTGGGAGACCACGCACCTGACCCTCTTCCCGGAAGAGGTCTGGGAGCGGGTGCAGGCCCGCATCCTCGAACTGAGGCGGACGAAGCCAGCCATGCTGAACCGCCTCCGCAGGGTCACCGCCTCGGCCGCGCACGTGGAACCCGACAAGCAGGGACGCATCCTGATTCCGTCGGTGCTCAAGGATGCGGCCGGGCTTGACGGGACGGTGGCCGTCGTGGGGAACGTGGACCGCATCGAGATCTGGAACCCGTCCACCTTCGTGGAAACGGTGGAGGGTGCCGCGGCGGACGACGACGACCTGACGGACCTCGAGGTCCAGATCTTCGGGTGAGGAGCCTGGCCATGTCCCCCGACCGGCTGCCTTCCGGCGACGCATACCACCTTCCGGTGATGCGGGACGAGGTGGTTCGCGCCTTCGAGCCCGCCTCCTCGGACACGATCCTCGACGGCACGGCCGGCGGGGGCGGGCACTGCGAGGCCCTGCTCGAGGCGTGGCCGGCGTGCTCGGTGATCGCCGTGGACCGCGACCCCGAAGCGATCGCGGCGGTGCGGGCGCGGCTCGCCCCATTCGGTACGCGGGTCCGGGTGATCCAGGCCCGGTTCGATCGGGCCGCGCAGGCGCTCCTCGACGAGGGGGAGGAGCTCGGCGGGGCCCTTCTCGACCTGGGGATCAGCTCCCGGCACATCGACGCCGATGAGCGCGGGTTCACCCACCGCGACGGGGCGCCGCTCGACATGCGCATGGAGGGGGCCGGCTCAGGGGGCGAGACGGCCGCCGACATCCTCAACGAATGGCCCGAGGACGACCTGTCCCGGCTCCTCCGTCGCCTGGGCGAGGAGCCGAGGAGCCGGGCCATTGCCCGCGAGGTCGCCACGCGGCGGATCGACCACCCCTTCCGCACGGCGGGCGATCTGAATGCCGCGCTGGCGGCGGTCTACCGCCGGCCCCCCCTCGCGAAGGAGAAGGCCCGGGTCTACCAGGCGCTCCGCATCCAGGTGAATGGCGAGCTCGAGGCCCTCGAGGCGGCGCTCCCCCTTCTCCGGGAGCTCCTGCGCCCCGGCGGCATCCTGGCGGTGCTGGCCTACCACTCCCTCGAGGACCGGCAGGTGAAGAACGCGTTCCGCGAGTGGAGCCGGAGCTGCATCTGCCCCCCCGAGCTTCCGATCTGCCGGTGTCGTGGCCGGGCCCTGGGCACCACGCTGACCCGGTCGCCCCTCGGCCCGAGCGACGAAGAGGTGACCCGGAACCCCCGTGCCCGAAGCGCCCGGTTCCGGATCTGGAGGAAGGCCGCATGAGACGCCACGCCTCGGGGGTGATCCTGGCCGCTCTCGCCATGGCCGCGCTCCTGGGCGCGCTCTCGCTCGTGACCTGGCGCCAGGCCCGGGCCCTCGAGGCCCGGGCCGAGGTGGAGTACCTCGAACGCGAGATCTCGCTCGTGCGGGCCGAGCACGCCGAGCTCCAGCGCCGGATCCTGATCCTGGAAGGGCGCGACCACGTGGTCCGGGCGGCACGGGAGCGGCTCGGGCTGAGGTCGCCACAGGATCACGAGATCGTCTTCCTGACCGGAGAGGATCGATGACCCCCCTCGCACGGCTGGACCGGTTCCTTTCCTCTCCGGCGCTTCGCGGCCGCCTCCTGCTGCTGGCGTGGATCGCCGCGCTGGGCGGTCTCCTTCTCCGTGCGGGAGAAGTGCAGCTTCGCGACGCGGGTACCTGGCGCGCCGAGGCCGAGCGCCAGCACCGGGCGCAGGGCTCCCTGCCGGCGCCCCGGGGATCGATCCTGGATCGGGACGGAGTTCCGCTGGCCATGAGCCACGAGGTGTTCCGGGTCGCCGTGGCGCCGCACGAGCTCGTGGACCGCGACGCGGTGGCGGAGCGGCTGGCGGAGGTCCTCGGCATGGGACTTCCGGAGGCACGCCGGGCAACCCGCGACACCCGGCGCTGGGTCGTGCTTCCGGGGACGCATCCCCCGAGGGTCCGCGAGGCGCTGGAGCCGATCCAGGGCGTACACGTCGACCGCGAGATCGCTCGCTTCTACCCCCACCACGGGCTGGCCCGGGGGGTCATGGGGGTGGTCATCGACGAAGAGGGGACCGGCGGGATCGAGCAGGCCTTCGAACCCCATCTCCGGGGGATCCCCGGGCTTCGGGTCGTCTCGCGGGACTCGCGCGGCCGTCCCATCCCCGGCGAGAGCTGGGTGGTCCAGGCGCCCCGCTCCGGCGGCGACGTGGTCCTGACGCTGGACCGCGATCTCCAGGAGATCGCCGGCGAGGCACTCCGGAACGCCCTCGAGGAGACCGGCGCCCGCGGGGGAGACCTGCTCGTGACCGACCCCCGGACCGGCGAGATCCTCGCCATGGTCTCGATGCATGATGGCGCGTCGAACCAACTGGGGGCCATCAACGCCCCCTACGAGCCAGGCTCGACCCTCAAACCCTTCACCGTGGCCGGCCTGCTCCAGCGCGGGCTCGTCTCGATGTCGGACTCGGTCGACACCCACGACGGCCGCTGGCAGGTGGCCGGGCGGACGATCTCGGACGTGTCCCGGGTAGGGAAGGTCACCCTCTCGCACGCCCTCCGGGTGTCGTCGAACGTCGCGATGGCCAAGGTCGCCCAGGCCTACAGCCCCTCCGAGCAGTACGAGACGCTTCGGGACTTCGGCTTCGGAATCGCGTCGGGCGTGCCCCTTCCCGGAGAGGCGAGTGGCCTGCTCCGGCACCCCCGCAACTGGTCGGCGCAGTCGGCGGCATCGCTGGCCATCGGGTACGAGATCTCGGTGACCCCCCTCCAGATGGCCATGGCGTACGGGGCCCTCGCGAACGGGGGCCTCCTGATGGAGCCGAAGCTGATCCGCGAGGTCCGCGCCCCCGATGGCCGCGTCGTGGAGAGGGTCGAACCCCGCATCGTCCGCCGCGTGGTCTCGGAGGAGGTGGCCGCCGAGGTGAATCGTTCCCTGGTCGAGGCCGTGGAGGAGGGAACCGGGACCCGGGCCCGGCTGTCCACCTTCTCGGTGGCAGGGAAGAGCGGCACCGCCAGGGCCATCGGCGCCGACGGTCGCTACGAATCCGGGGGCTACTACGCCTCGTTCGTCGGCTTTTTCCCGGCCGAGGCCCCGCAACTCGTGGTCTTCGTGAAGCTGGATCGTCCCAGGAACGGCTTCTACGGCGGGGCCACCGCGGCGCCGGTCACCCGCGCCACGATGGAGGCCGTGCTGGCCGCCCGCCGCCCGCCCCTCGATCGCGAGGCGCTGGCATCCATCGCGCGGCACCAGGAGC